>CAYTKF010000015.1:0-7049 GCA_964438405.1 uncultured Candidatus Saccharibacteria bacterium | reverse complement strand
ACCCAAGGGGTTTAACCCTTGGGCACTTTGGGCAACTTAGAGAGAGTTAATTCAAAATCTTAAAATCTCTTTTAAAAATTGCCATTTGTATCTCGTCCACATAACGTCCGTTTTTAAAATATTGTTTTTTCTTTCTTCCTTCTTCACGAAAACCACATTTGTAATAACAACGATAAGCCCGCTGATTAAATTCCAAAACAGATAAACAAATCTTGCGCAAGTTCAAGGTATTGAAGGCATATTTAAGAATCGTCATTATTGCATCACTTCCATAATTTTGCCCCCAATAATGTTTGTTGCCAATGGTAATTCCAAGCGTGGCAAAACCATCTGTCCATCTTATCCGGTGAAGTCCTATATTGCCTATAAAATTCCCTTTTTTTGTTTCAATAGCAAGAACAATCTCTGTCTGTTTGTCTCTGTGTAATCTTTCAAACCATTCTTCTTCTTCTTTTTCATAAAGAGGTAAATATCCGGTAAGATATTGATTCACTTCCGGATCGTTGAACCAAACAAGTAATTGCGGAATATCTCTTTTTATTAACGGACGAAGCACAATTTTCTTTCCGGAACAAAATACGATTCTTTCAATCTTTTTCATTTCTTCTCCTCCTTTTGTTTTTATTAAAGATCTAATACCGAATGAAAAATCTCGGCTTTCATTCAGCCGAGATTTTTCTATAATAAAAGATTTATTATTAATTATCTAAAAACATAGAATTATCACGGCTAAATAAAAGCATATTATTAGAATTATTAGCAACAATAAAACTGCCACAATAAGTGGTCATAGGCCATTTATTTAACTCGTGATACTTTCTGTCCATAACGATAATTTCATTATAAAGACTATGAAAAATTTGTCAAATGTGTTATCTTAAATGTATGGAGGCAAAAAAAGAAAAAATTATTTTGACGGGGATGAGGCCGACGGGGATTCTGCATCTCGGCCATTATTTCAGCGTCATACCGGAACTCTTAAGACTGCAGACTCAAGACTACAGACTTTTTTTAATGATTGCGGACTTGCACGCGCTCACCACTTTGGAAGACAGCGAAAATTTAAAGCAAAATACTTTGATTCTTGCCGCCACTTATTTGGCTTCAGGCATAGACCCGAAAAAAACATCCATCTTTGTGCAGTCGCAGATTCTTGAACACGCCGAACTTGCGAATATTTTTGGAATGCTCGTTCCTGTGCCAATGTTGGAATTAAACCCCACTTACAAGGAAATGAGGCAGGAACACCCCGGGAACAATAATTTGGGTCTGCTTGCCTACCCTGTATTGCAGGCCGCTGACATCCTTGTTTACAGGGCAGACGGCGTGCCTGTGGGCAAAGACCAGGCGCCTCACATTGAAATTGCCAGAGAAATCGCCAGAAAATTCAACAGCCGGTTCGGCAAGGTCTTTCCGGAGCCGAAAACAATGCTTCAAAAAGAATCCAAAATTTTCTCCTTGCAGGACCCGTCCAAAAAAATGTCAAAATCCCATGATGAAAAATCTTATATCACCCTCCTTGATTCGCCTGACAAAATCCGCCAAAAAATAAAAACCGCGGTTACGGATTCAGGCAAAGAAATTTCGTACAATCCGAAAGTAAAACCGGCAATCTCAAACTTGCTCACCATTTACAGTCTGGCTTGCGGAAAACCTGTGAAAGAAATTGAAAAAGAATACAAAGGCAAAAACTACGCGGAATTCAAAAACGGCCTCGCAGAAACAATCATTGAATCATTAACGCCTCTGCAGAAAAAATACAAAGATTTGGAAAAAAATCCCGATTATGTGAAAAAAGTCCTTGAGGACGGCGCAAAAGAGGCAGGAGAAGCAGCGTCTGAAACTATGAAAATAGCGCGCTCAAAAATCGGCTTCCTCTCCTGATTATGATATTGGGTCTGATATTTTTCTCATGTCAGATAATTTTCGGGTTTTTGATTTTTAATTTTTTTGACCCGGAGAGGAAATTCAATTTTATTGAAACCATTGCCTCGGCTTTCTTGCTGGGGCTCGCTGCGAGTTCCTCCATAATTCTCCTTTTGGCTTTGGTATTTTCTTCTTTAGCGATCGCCATGGCCGGCTTTGCGCTGATATTTTTGTCCGCGCTGGCAATTCGGCGCAAAAATCTTTTATCGCTTGTTTCCAGCCTTTTTATTGACTTCAAAAACAGCGGAAAAAAAATTTATAAAAAAGGGTGGTTTGTTTTTCTGGCTCTTGTAATTATTTTTTATTCTTTTTTTCTTTCAACAATCCTTTTTAAAAACGACAGCGGAAATTTGGAATCCGCGCTGGTCGGATGGGGAGACAACGCCCTGCATCTGACAATGATTAAAAGATTCGCAACAGCCGAACCATTCATCTTGGAACATCCCGTAATGTCAGGAGTGAATCTGGCTTATCCTTTTATGGTGAACTTTATCTCCGGCTTTCTGCACAAACTCGGCACCGGCATTATCCTGGCATACCGGCTTCCGCTTTACGCTTTCGGAATTTCAGCCATCCTGCTTCTTTTTTGCTTTGCCAAGCGCTTCCTGAAATCAGGCGCTTGGGCAGGGCTGGCTCTGTCTTTCATTCTTTTAGGAAGCGGACTGGGGATTTTCGTCCTTTATGAAGACGTTCAGAAAATTTACCAATCAGACGGGCCGAGCGGTTTAACAAGATTATTTACAAATCCTAGTCACGAATACACGCATCTGGACAACCGCACAGGCGGAAAATTGGAAGGCAGAGATGATAAATATAATATCGTCTGGATGGCGCCGGTGATTTCCTTTATGTCCCACCAAAGGTCTTTCCCCGCAGGCATTGCCGTATTCTTTTTTGTCCTTTTGGGATTTTATCATTACGCCAAAACAAAATATCTGTGGCGCTTCGGCGTTATCGCCGGAATGCTCCCGTTTTTCCACGCGCATTCTTTTCTCTCTTTGTTTTTTGTCTCGGCAATATTGTTTGTTTTCTCTCTTAAATTCTGGAGGGAATGGATTAAATTCGCTTTGACTGCCGCGCTTCTGGCTCTGCCCCAGATAATATTTTTTTCAGCGGACAGCTCCAACGTTTCAACAAATATTTTCAAGCCGTGGTTCGGGTGGATGACATGCGCGCATAAAAACGCCGGGTTTTTCTGCGACAGTTATCCCGAGGGCACGGATTCAAATGCGCTGATTTTCTGGTCAAAAAATTTCGGAGCGGTCTTCTGGCTTTGGATTACAGGCGTTATTTTTCTCATTTTCTCCAAAAACAAATCCCGAGCCCCTTATGTATCCGCTTCAATTATTTTATTCCTTGTCCCCAATTTTTTCCTGCTCCAGCCGTGGGAATTTGACAACAATAAAATGCTTTTCTATTGGTGGATTCTGGCTGTCATATTCTGCGCCATTCCGCTGTTGAAAATTCTTTGGGAAAAGAAACTGCTGGGAAAAATTCTGGCGGTTTTGATTATTTTTCTCGGAATATCCGCCGGAAGTTTTGATTTCGCCTCAAAATTTTTCTGGACGAAAAAAATAGGGTCTTTCGGATATTCCGACTCCGCGCCTGAAAATATGGAGATGGCGGATTGGATAAAAAACAATACTTCAAACAACGATATTTTTCTTGTTAATCCCTGGGTTGACCCTGTGCCGGCGTTTCTCGCAGGAAGGCCGATATATCTGGGTTTTGAAGGATGGCTTTGGACCCAGGGGCTTGATTACCAAAAAAACAAAAATGCCATGACAGAAATTCTTTCAGGAAATCTTAATAAAGCGTGCGAAGAAAATATAAAATTCATCCTTCTGGACAAAAATCTGGAAAATAATTTTCCGAATATAAATAAAAAAGCGCTGGAAGAAAACGCGGAAAAAGTTTTCTCCCAGCAATTGCCTGGCGAAGAAATAAAAATATACAAAACAATTTGCCAAAACTATTAACTCATTAGGTTTTGCGCCTTTTGGCTTCGGCCTGGCGCACACCGGCTTCGCTCATTCCGAAATGATGGGCAATTTCATGCCAAACGGTATTTTTTACTATTTCCTTCATCTCCTCTTCGCTGTCCGCCTCTTCCTCTATCGGCTTTTGAAAAATGGTTATTTTGTCAGGCAGAGAATTATAATGGACTCCCCGGCCCGGCTGGGGCACCCCTTCGTAAAGGCCGAATAAAGTCCAGTCGTTTCCGATGTTTAACTTCTTTTTCTGCTCAGCCGTGGGATTGTCCTCAATGACAATGGCGACATTGCTTAATTTTTCCAAAAACTTTTCCGGAATGGCATCAATCCCCTTTGCCACAATTTTCTCAAACCTTTCCCTCTTCATAAATTTGTTCTGCATTTTTACGAACTTTCTTTTTTGGTTTTTTGCGGATTGGTTTTATTCCTTTTTTCATCACAACCCCTTCCAAGCGAGGAGGCCTCTGCAAAGGCAAAGGATGTCTGGTTTTAACACTCGGCTGTTTTAATAATCTTTTATCTTTTAACATGATCTTATTCTAGCGTTTTTCCTGCCCCTGTGCACGACTGAGTCGTGCGCCGAATTTCGTGCCAACGAAGTTGGCGCGCCGCCTATTTTCTTTGAAAAATAAATTGAATTACTTCTGCGCCTTCTGGAATATTAACCTCTCTAATGTCGCTTATTAACCCCTTCTCTTTTGCTTGTTCGGGAGTGCGGGTATCTGCTTCAAAGAACATCTTTTCAATTTCTGCTTGTGTATATTGACTTTGTTCGGCAATAATATCGGCAATCAACTTTTGGTCTCTTTGAATCATCTTTAATTTTTCCTTTATATTTTTCTCTTCAAATCGGGTTTGGTTTATATCAAATCCTACTCCATGAAAAAGAAATGATGAATTTTTTACCGCGTACCTCGTTTTGCCTGCAAGAAAAATTACATTAGCGATTGAATCTACAATTCCAATATTATGGGTAGTTAAATTTATCGGCAACGATTTAAGAAAATTATAAATGGTTATACCATTCATAACGCTTCCACCCGGACTAGACAAAAGAAGATAAAAATCTTTTATTCCCTGATTTAATCTTTGTGCAAAAACCCCCATTAAATTCTCCGCCGTGTTCTGATTCACTTCAGCCGAAAAACTAATAAAAAGTGGTTTTGTAATATTGTTTTCCATAAAATTATTTCTTTCTACTTGCCTTTTTAATAATCCGTCCGGTTTCGTTCATAACTCCTATGCCCGTATTTTTCGTTGCTTCAAGCGCGTTATTAACATTGATTTTATTTACGGCAAGATAGCGGGCTTTTTGGGAATTTACTACCTGTCCGATTCCTTGAGCTAAACTGGCTTTCTTTGTTTCAACTTCTATCACTTTGTTAGACGTAACCAAATCTACGCCCTTATCGGACTTATAATCTGTTTTAAATTTTTTCGCTAATTTGTTAGCGATTTCATCGTGTTTGCTCATATATTTGTAATAATTATAATTGTGGATAACTAACTATTGGACTTTCTATTTTCTTTCTACTATAATTAAGTATAGAGGATACAATAATAAAGTCAAGTTATGATTACCAAAAGACAAAAACGAGTTTTAGATTATATTACCTCTTACCATAAAAAAAGGGGTTATTCGCCTGTGTTAGAAGAAATACGCAAACATTTCAAACTTGCTTCTGTTTCTACTGCTCATTTTCATATAAAGAAACTTGAGGGATTGGGATTACTTGAAAAGCAATATAATAAACCGAGGTCAATTGATATTTACGAAAATGACAAGATGGTTAATATCCCCCTCTTGGGTTTGATAGCCGCCGGACAACCAATTGAAGCAATTCAAAATAAGGAAACAATTGCTGTTCCTCAAAATAAACTGCCTCGCTCTGGCGAATTTTATGCCTTGCGAGTTTTAGGTAATAGCATGATCGATGAAAATATAAATGATGGCGATATAGTTCTAGTCAAACAACAAAGTATTGCCGAAAATGGACAAAAGGTTGTCGCTCTAATTGACAATTATGAAGCAACATTAAAAAAATTCTATAAAGAAAAAGGATATATAAGATTACAACCGGCAAATAAAACCATTGAACCAATTATTATAAAGAGAGATAAAGAATTAACTATTCAGGGTGTTGTAATTGACGTAATAAAAAATGAAGAGGAATTGCAAGCAAAGGAATTATCACCTGTAACGTACTTAGAAAAAAAACCAAAAAAATTACCTCTTAATAGAATAATTTGCGGAGATGCCGTTGATATTATGCAATCAATGCCTGTAGACTCCATAGATTTAGTAGTTACTTCACCTCCATATGACAATTTGAGAAGCTACAATGGATACTCATTCAACTTTGAAGGTATGGCAAAAGGTTTGTTCAGGGTTATGAAAAAGGGTGGGGTTGTTGTATGGGTTGTTGGAGACCAAACGATTAAAGGCGAAGAAACAGGAACATCTTTTAGACAAGCTCTATATTTCAAGCAAGTAGGTTTTAATCTTTTTGATACAATGATATACCTCAAAACTCCGCGAGGTGCGGTTGGCAATAATAAAACATACTGGCAGGCTTTTGAGTATATGTTTATACTGAGTAAAGGCGCACCAAAGACAATAAACCTTCTAAAAGATAGGGAAAATAAAGATGAGCGTGGTGGTGATAACGGCACAAAACGACTTCATGATGGTACACTATTAAAGCTAAAAAGGGCTGGATATTCTAAGTATGGTAGACGAACGAATGTTTGGGAATATCTCATAGGGAGGGGGCATTCTGCAAGTGATGATATTGCTTATAAACATCCCGCTATATTCCCAGAAAAGTTGGTGCAAGACCATATCACAAGTTGGTCAAATCCTGGTGATGTGGTATTTGACCCAATGTGTGGCAGTGGAACTACGTGTAAAATGGCTAAACTTAATAAAAGAGATTTCATCGGCATTGATATCTCTTCCGAATATTGCAAAATAGCTGAAGAAAGATTAAAGCAAAAATCCCTGTTTTAAAAAATATTTAAATAAGAGTGGTTACAATCTTTATAAAATCTTTATAAATAGGTTATTTCAATTTTTTCTACTTAACCTATACTATTACTAGATAAAACTAGAAAGTGCGTAAAGTACCC
>CAYTKF010000014.1:0-7487 GCA_964438405.1 uncultured Candidatus Saccharibacteria bacterium | reverse complement strand
TGGAAGTGGGCGGAATCGAACCGCCGTGCAGAAAGTTTTTTAAATCAATTCTACAAACTTATCCGGATTTTTAATCCAAAAAGTTTTAATCCGGCAAAACCTTTTTGGTTTGATTTAATTTAAGTTCAACAATTTTTCTTAAATCAAAAAAGATTGTCTATCTCAATAATGACGTCCAATCTCCCTTATTGAGAATGGGGGAGTAAACGCTGCTTAAGCGTATGCTAGAGCAGGTGTTCTAAATAAGTTTGCACTTAATAGATTTTCTAAAAGTTTAACGAGTTTTTAGAATACTCGATTTGCTTGATTTAAAAAGTTCTTCCTGTCTAAGCCGATCACCCCCGTTTTATTTCTCTCTCTATCTGCCTGTCTGTTTCTCTCTTTTTTATTTTTTCCCGTTTTTCGAATTTCTTTTTTCCTTTAGCCAGACCGAATTCCAGTTTGATTTTTCCGGCCTCAGTATACAATTTAATCGGCACCATTGTCAATCTCTTTTCTTTTGATTTTCCTTCAAGATGAGAGATTTCTTTTTTGGTGAGCAAAAGTTTAATTGTTCTTTGTTTTTCAAAACCACTGGGCATGTTTGACGGCTGATATGGCGGGATATCCAGCCCGACAATAAATGCCTCTCCGCCCCGCACTATTACCCATGTGCCGGCCAAATTTCCTCTTTTGTTTTTTAAAGATTTCACTTCCCAGCCGAGCAACTGCAAACCCGCCTGGAATTTATCCAGGATTTCGTAATCAAAACCAGCCTTGCTGTTTTCCAGTAAAATGGACATTTTACATAATTTATTATATACTTTTTCAATAAGTATGGGAACTTTTATTAGAAATATAGTCATTGCGTTTATTGTCCTTATTCTGCTTGCCGGAACATATTCTGTTTTGACCGGCCAATTTAAAACCCCAGAAACGATTTCTATTTCTCAGCTTGTTTCGGATATAAATGCCGGAAGCGTAAAATCAATTGAGGTAAGAGACCAAAGTCTGACTGTCACTATGAATGAAGGATCTGTTAAGTCTGCCCAAAAAGAATTGGAAACGTCTCTCACTCAAACTCTCAACAATTACGGCGTGTCAAAGGACCAGCTTGATAAAATAAATATCACTGTCCAAAACCAGAGCGGGTTAGCGTTCTGGGTTGGTACGGTCCTGCCTTTTATTTTACCCCTTTTGATTATTGTGTTTCTTTTTTGGGTGGTGGCCAGACAGGTTAAAAGTACAAGCCTGCAGGCATTTACCTTTGGCAAGTCGCGCGCCAGGATGACTGGTCCGGATGATAAAAAAGAAAGAATTACGTTTAAGGACGTGGCCGGCGTACATGAAGCAAAAGAAGAATTAATGGAGATTGTAGAATTTCTTAGTAATCCCAAAAAATTTTTGGATATCGGCGCGCGCATTCCCAAGGGGGTGCTTTTGATGGGCGCGCCCGGAACAGGCAAGACCTTGCTGGCACGGGCAGTGGCTGGCGAGGCCAATGTGCCGTTCTTTCATATTTCTGGTTCGGAATTTGTAGAGCTTTTTGTTGGTGTGGGAGCCAGCAGGGTGCGTGATTTGTTTGTCATGGCAAAAAGATCTGCTCCGGCAATAATTTTTATTGATGAGATTGATGCAGTTGGCAGACAGAGAGGAGCTGGCTTGGGCGGAGGACATGATGAGAGAGAACAAACCCTTAATCAGATTCTTGTTGAAATGGACGGTTTTGAGCCCAATGAAAAAGTAATTGTAATGGCAGCGACAAACAGGCCGGATGTTCTTGATCCAGCCCTGCTCCGTCCGGGCAGATTTGACAGGCGTGTTATTTTAGATCCTCCCGATCTTAAAGACAGAAAAGAAATTTTATTGATTCATTCCCGCGGGAAACCTTTTGACAAAGACGTCAATTTGCAGGTAATTGCGGAAAGGACTCCGGGATTTTCCGGAGCTGATTTGCAAAGCTTAATGAATGAGGGCGCGATTTTGGCGGCCAGAGAGGAAAGAAAAAAAATCAGCCAGATTGACTTGATTCGTTCCATTGAAAAAGTTATGCTCGGCCCGGAAAGAAAAAGCCATCTTTTGACAATTGACGAGAAAAAAATTACCTCGTTCCACGAGGCTGGCCACGCTCTAGTGGCATCTGTTTTGCCCCATACAGATTCGGTGCACAAGGTTTCGGTTGTTTCGCGGGGCAGGGCAGCTGGTTATACTCTTAAACTCCCCATTGAAGAAAGGCATCTTTTTACAAAGTCGCATTTTTTGGACGAGATTGCGGTGGCTCTTGGCGGATACGCAGCAGAAAAACTGATTTTTAACGAGCTGACAACCGGAGCCTCAGATGATTTGCATCGGGCAACAGACGTGGCGCGTTCGCTGGTCATGAATTACGGCATGTCGGAAAAAATGGGCCCTGTCTATTGGGGAGAGAAAGGGGAAATGGTTTTTCTTGGTAGAGATTTTGGCACAGAGAGAAATTATTCAGAAGAAGTGGCAAAGAAAATTGACGCCGAAGTGAGCAAGATTATGCACACCGCCAATAAAAGAGCTCGGGAAATTTTAATAAAATACAGAACAGCGCTTGATAAAATTGCCAACACTTTGATAGAAAAAGAGACAATAGAACAGGAAGAATTTAACAAATTAATCACAAGTTTTGGAATAAAAGTTAAAAGAGAAAAAGTTGAAAATACAAAAAAAGCGGGCATGTAGCTCAGTGGTAGAGCGCCGCCCTTATAAGACGGATGCCGAAGGTTCGATCCCTTCCATGCCCAATATGAAATCAGTTGTTATTTGTGGTAGTCGTCGTTTTAAGCCAGAAATGAGAAAATTTGCAGATGAACTCAAAAAGTTTGGCGTGATCGTATTTGAACCATATCTTCATCAAAGAAAGGAGGATGAATGGCAAAAAATACCCGATGGTTATAAAAAATTCGTGTCCCTCGGTTTAACTCATGACCATTTTTATAAAATCAAGATGGCGGATGTGGTCTATGTATATAATAAGGGCGGATACTGCGGTTGTAGTACGACCCTAGAAATTGGCGGTGCTGTGGTTTTAGGTAAACCAATATACGTTTTTTCTGAAGATGAAGAATTGGCCAGAAATTCTTTATTTCGTGAAATTATTAAGACTCCGAAAGATTTAGTTAAACGATTACAATAATTTTTTTATTCAAAATGGAGGTGGTCTTGGTTTTTTAAGCGTTCGGAAATTAAGGGGTATTTTTTAAGTTCCGGATCGGTTTCTAGAATTTTTTGCGATTCTAAACGCGCTGCCTCTACCATTTTTATATTTTTTAACGCCTCCATGCCGATGTCTGAGACGCCCCATTGTTTTAGGCCGCCAAGTTCGCCCGGCCCCCTAAATTGCAAATCATATTCCGCAAGTTCAAAGCCGTTTTTGGCTTTTACTAATGCATTCAATCGTTCATGCGTTTTTTGAGAATGCGAATCAGTGAAAACAAAACAATATGACTGGAAAGTGCTGCGCATAACTCTTCCTCGCAGTTGATGCAGTTGCGCCAAACCGAATCTTTCCGCACCCTCTATAACTATAATAGTTGCGTTTGGTACATCAATGCCCACTTCTATGACAGAAGTTGAAACCAAAATCTGGATTTTATTTTCGCGGAAATCTTTAAGAATTTTTTCTTTTTCTTTGGGCAATATCTTGCCGTGCAAAATGCCGATTTCAAATTCAGGAAAAACTTCTTTTTTTAAGCGATCTGCTTCTTGTTTTACATTTTTTGCTTCCAGTTTTCCTGTTTCAATTAAAGGGCAGATTATATATGCCTGCCTGCCATTTTTTATTTCTTTTTTGATTTTTTCATATGCTGAATTTCGTTCTTCCGGCTCAATAATTTCTGTGATAATCGGCTGTCTGCCAATTGGCATTTCATCTAAAAGAGTTAAATCAAGATCGCCGTAAATAGTTAGGGCAAGGGTGCGGGGTATTGGTGTGGCTGTCATGGAAAGCAGATGCGGAACAGACGCGGACTCACGCGAACCAGACGCAGAAGTTCTTGCAGAATCATAAATTATCCTTTCTATTTGCAATTCTGTGGTGCCAAAATTTATCAATAGGGCCAATTTGTATTCTGATCCCTTAAGATAAGTCCATATTTGTTTTTTTTCTGTATTTCCTAAAAATGGGAGCGCTTTTAATTCAACTATAATTTTATCGTCTACTATAAAATCTGGTTGATATGTTCCTATTTTTTTATTTCTATAAAAAATAGGTATCTGCTTTTCTCTGTTATGGATTATTTTTTTTGCTATAAATTCTTCTTCCAATGCTTTTTGATAAATGATTTCTTTATGACCTAGACCGATTCGTTTTTTAACTTCAAATACAGCCCCTCGTATAATATATGAAAGATTTTTATAAATTAATTTTTCTTTTTCTATTTCAGCATCAGTCTGCGTATTAGTCTGCGTTTTTCCGCTAGCCAACGCTTTGCGTTGGTTGACTCCAAAGCGATGTTGTTCATCTATTATAACGAGCGCCAAATTTTTGAATTTAACTTTGTCTTGAATTAAAGAATGTGTGCCGATTAAAATTGGGATTTCTCCGTTTGCCACCCATTTTAACAATTGAGAACGGGAAATTTCAGTGGGTTTTGAGGGACTTACTTTTGACGGAAATTTTTTGCATCCTGATGAAGTGATAAGCCCAATTTTAGTAGTCAGTCTAAGCTGCGAAAAATAATTTATAAAAGATTGAAAATGCTGCTGGCTTAAAATTTCCGTGGGCGCCATGTAAGCAACCTGGAGTCCATTTTTAACAGCAATATAAGAGGCAACAACTGCCACAGCGGTCTTACCAGAACCGACATCTCCCTCAAGTAATCTGGACATGGGCTTATTTGTTTCAAAATCTTTAATAATATGCCAGATGGCTTTTTTCTGGGCCTGCGTAAGTTCAAATGGAAATACTGACAAAAATTTTTTAATTTCTTCATTGCTTATTTTTAGTACAAAAGAATGTTTTTGATCCAGTTCTCTTCTTTGCCTTAAACGCGCCAGCTGGATAAAAAATATTTCTTCAAAAGAAAAACGTTTGCGACTGGCTTCAGCGTCACTCAATTTTTGCGGCGCGTGAATAAAAACAAGAGAGGATTTTAAAGAGGGGAGATGATAATCAGCCAGAATATTTTCCGGTATCGGGTCTTTGGGAAACTCTATAATTGAATTAAAAATTCTTTGTATTGCAAATCGCACCCAGCGCGAGGTTAAACCGCGCGTTTCCGGATAAATGGCCAGAAGTGTACCTCCTTCTCCCAGGGCCTCGTAAGATGTAATTTTTTCATAAGAAGGATTGGACAGATAAAGTCCGGACTTGCCAGTGCTGATTTTTCCTGTCAGCGCAACTTTGTCTTTGGTTTTTAAAATATTGGCAATATAAGGCTGATGGAACCAGGTTGCCTTTATTGAGCCGGTTTGGTCCATTATTTCCGCCTCTGTGATATTTAATTTTTTGCGCCAGGTCTTTTCTTTTTTGATATTTAAAATTTCCCCATAAACAGTGGTTTTGTCGCCCTCGGCCAAATCAATGATATTTTTTCTTTCGGAAAACGATTCATAGCGCGAGGGAAAATAAAAAAGCAAATCGCGGAAGGTCTTTAAACCCAGTTTCTTAAGTGCCCGTTTTTGTACGTCCACCAGCCGAAAATTTTCCTCAATTAAGGAATTTAAATTCACTATTAAATAATAGCTTATATTTTAGAAAACTTGAAATAAATAAAAAAGGTGGTGAGGGAGAAATTCTCCGCCTTTATTCTGGTTTGTATGACTTCATAAATTTTTTTTCACCAATCTTTTCGAAACCCATTTTTTGAGCCATGGAACTCGTCCATCCCTCATAATTTTTTCCTTTGTTTGAGCTTCTGGAATTATCGACAATCTCGTTTTTAAAACCGTCAGGCGTAACCCTGTCTCTATATCTACGGATAATATCACGAATAATACCTTCCTCCATAAATAATAATGCGCTTCCTAATCCACGCCCCTCAAAACTTTTATCGATTGAAACTTCACCATGTACCTCGCCTTTTTCAAAATTGAACATTAATCTGGTCATAGCAACCTCCCCCTCGTTAAAGGCGGTGGCATTTTTGATTAACGCTAGTGGTTGGTTTTTAAACAAACCGACTCTTATCCAAACCTGACCAGATTCACACGGGTAAATATCGTACCTTAAAAAGAATTGTTCGCCACTAATTTCTAGTTGTCTTTCTTGTGAAAGTTCTAAGGACGCAGAACTAAAGATTTTATACGCCTGCTGTAGAAATATTTGGGTCGCTTTTTTCAAATTCACATCTTTTATTCCGAAAAATTTAAGAGTAGTTTCCAGCTCTGGAGATTTAGATTGTTGGTCTGGATTAAATTGTGGTGCGTCTTCAGATTCCATAAAATTAAAATTATTTCACTAATTCTTCCATCGGAATGCCTAACGACTTGGCAGTTTTTGCCCAAAAAATCCACAAACGGTGATATTTTACACTTTGCGCGAACCTTTTTTGAACGAAACGGCTGATTCGCCCCGCCGCCGCTCGCTAACGCTCGCCAGCCAGCAAAAAAATTTTCTTTACATTTTTTGATTTGCGCGCGACCAATTTTTTCTTCTAAAAGGAAAAGAAAACTTTTTTGCTGGCTTCTGCTCCTATCAGAGCAGGCGGCGGGGCGGGAACGCTCGGGCGCGGCGGAATTCCCCCCACACCCCCCTTCCGCCGCGCCCTCGCTTCGGCGGCGAAAAATTTTTGCGGCGGACTTAATATTAGATTTATTATAGAATTTTTTTATGAAAAAAGAAAGGGCCCCACTCACGATTTCTCGTGGGGAGCCCTATGATGTTGGCGAAATTTCTTTCGCCGTTAGCCGACAGACAGGAGCGCGGGATTGAGGACGCCACCGGATTCGTTGGCCTTCTCGCCTTCGTTTCCGAGCTGAGTCTTGATGTTGTGCCAGCGACGAAGCTCGTCTCCGTGCTTCCAGCAGCCTGCGAGCTGCGAGACGGCACACCCGTACATGAAGCCCGTGATGCCTTCGAGATCGGCTTCTTGCGAAGTGGCATCCGCCACGTCTGCGAGCTTCTTCCCGTTGGCCATCTCGACCTGCATGAGACGAGCCCAGCGTTCCGAGTAGGTCATGACAGCGCCGCCGTAGCCATCGCTGTTGACTTCCTTGGACTTCTGCCAGCCCGCTTCGTCGGCGAGCTCGATCGCGGGGGCGTTGACCAGCTTGGCCTCGACCTTCTCGCGGTGAGCGCGTGCCTTCTTGTCGTACTCGGCCTGACGCTTCTGTCGCTTGCGCTCGTTCTCGGCCTCGACGCGAGCGTCGTTCGCCTTGTCCTCGGCCGTGAGTTTGGCCTTGGGGTTGGGTCCGACTTCGCCCTCGATGTAGCCCGACTGTGCACGCTGTTGATCACGGAAGATGAGGTCGGCGTTGGAATCGCCGTTCACCAGCACCGTGACGCCGTTGAGTTCCTGCTTCGCCGTGAAGTTGCCCTT
>CAYTKF010000013.1:0-13571 GCA_964438405.1 uncultured Candidatus Saccharibacteria bacterium | reverse complement strand
ATAAGTTTTACCAAACTTTCATTGTTTGGATTATAAGAAACAGATTGTTCAATGCTTGCCTGTTGATTATTGTTGTTGCCTGCAGAAAGAGGGTTAATTTGCTCTATCACCCTTTGAATTGTCTGGGTTAACGGAGCCGGCGACTGGTCAACCAAACTGACAGTAACAATACCAGTAACAAGCGAAGTTATAAAACTCACCAAAAGAACTAAGGTGACAAGTTGTGATTTTGTTAAATCTTCCATATTTTTTATAATTTTAACAAAAAAATAATACTAATGTCAAACGATTGACAAGAAATCTCTTTTCTTGTTATCATTTAAGCGGAGGCCACCATGAGAAAGATGCTGTACTTTTTATTTTTTGTTCCCTTTTTGTATGGGCAAAATGTGCAAGAATTGCCCAAAATGCCTAATTATTTTACTACAGAATGGAAAACAAGTGCTACTTTTTTGGGTCTATCAGAAGCCTTAGACGGCTTCTCATCGTTTGGAAAATATGAAAGAAATCCTGTTCTCGCCTCAAATGGAAAATTTGGGGCAAAAGGAATTGTTATTAAGACTGGGATGGTTGGAACAAGCCTAGCTCTTCAATATTTTCTCATTAAGACCACCAAAAGTAGAAGGGTGGCAAAGGTTGTAAGTTATATCAATTTTAGTATGGGAACAGCTTTTGTGGGGGTAAGTATCCACAATTTTAAAATAAAAAGACCTTAGGCTCGTTGTTATTTAACGGGCTTTCTTTTTTGTTATTTTTTATTGCGGTAATTTTCTATTGCTTTTTTGAAGGCCTGGTCTGCCATTACAGAGCAATGGAATTTTCTGTCCGGCAAACCCCCAAGATATTCTGCGATATCCTGCGGCGTAATTTTAAAAGCCTCATCAATTTTTAATCCTCCGTCTTTCAAAACCATTTCCGAAAAAGCAGAAGTGCTGGCAATGGCTGTGGCGCAACCCCATGTCTTCCATTTTAAATCTTTTATTCTTTCGGTTTCAGGGTCAATTTTAATCCACATCTTCATAATATCTCCGCAGGCAAAATTGCCCACCTCTCCAGCGGCATCATATTCGCCATCTTTTGGGTCCTCAGCAGTAAAATTCTGGGGCTCAAAAAAATGCTTTTTAACCTTGTCGGAATAATACCAATTATCTACATCTGCCATAAATATAATGTTAAATTAATGCTAAACAACATTTAATTTTATCAATTTAGTCTCTTTTTTATATTTCAAAAAATCATCTACAAAGATAAAAGTCCCTTTTTGAGCTTTATCAACAAAAAGAATACCATTAAGATGATCAATTTCATGTTGAAACATGCGAGATAATTGAGGATTCAATTTTTCTTTATGAATTATTCCTTTATTATCAAAATACTCCATTTGTATTGTCCATGGGCGAATAACATCGGCGGCAAGGGGCATTCCACTTAAACACATTTCTTTATATATACCTTTTGATTTTGACTTTTTAATAATTTTTGGATTGATAAAAACGCTAAATTCACCATTTAAATACGCAACAATAATTCTTTTTCTAATGCCTATCTGTGGAGCGACAAGCGCCATACCTAAACCAATTTTCTTCCTAATTTCTTTCAAAAAAGAAATGCAACGATTTATTTCTTTTTTGATATCAACAGAACCTATTTTATATTCCGGGACAATTTGCGATTTAAATCGCAATTCCACATCCCCAAAATATTTTAGGTCTTCTGGCAAACTTGATAATTTTTTAAAAATTTTATTCATCTTAAATATAGTTTCGCATTACTTTACAGCTGATATGCTTCTTAATTTTTTGATAATTCCTGGTAAAATTTTCATAACATAATCAATATCTTTTTTTGTGTTGCAATGGCCAAGAGTAAAACGCAAAGAGCCGTGGCCGTATTCATAGGGTCTGCCAAGCGCCATAATTACATGGGAGGGTTCCAAACTTTCTGATGTGCAGGCAGAACCGGTTGAACAAGCAACGCCAGCTTCATCTAAATATAATACAACAGATTCTCCCTCAACTCCCAAAATAGAAATATTTATATTGTTGGGTAAGCGCTGAATTGCATCGCCGTTTAAATAAGTTCTTGGAATTTCCGCTGTAAGACGCTTAATAAAATAGTCGCGCAGAGCGGTAAGCCGTTTTGATTCTTTAATTCTATTTTTCTGGCTCAGTTCCAATGCTTTGGCCAGACCGACAATTCCTGGAACATTTTCTGTACCCGGCCTTATTTTACGTTCCTGTTCTCCCCCATAAAGAATCGGTTTTATTTTTGTACCCTTTCTTATATATAACAATCCGATACCCTTAGGACCATACACCTTTGAACCGTTAATTGTGAGCAAATCAACTCCTAATATATTGACATCTAAATCAAGATATTCGGCAGCCTGGCAGGCATCGGTGTGAAAATATGGATAAACAGAATTATTTTTTTTTTTGAAATTTTTGATAATTTTGGCAATTTCAGCGATGGATTGTATTGTTCCTATCTCATTATTTGCAAACATCACGGAAACCAAAATCGTTTCTTTTTTTAATGCCTTTTTAATGTCTTCCAGATTAACAATGCCATTTTTGCCAACATCAAGATAAGTAACATCAAAACCCTCTTTCTCCAGTTTTTTGCAGGCATTTAAAACGGCGTGATGCTCAAATTTTGTGGCAATGATGTGAGAAGTTTTTTCTCCCACTTGGAAGCTTAGCTTCCAAGTGGGAGCTAAGCTCCCCATTACTCCAAATATTGCCAGATTATCGCTTTCTGTTCCGCCATTGGTAAAAATAATTTCTTCGGGCCTGGCGTTGATTATTTTTGCTATCTTTGCGCGGGATTCTTCAATAGCTTTTTTTGCATGTCGCCCTTCTTCGTAAAGCGAACTGGGATTACCAAAATCTTTAATCCAAAAATCCTCCATTGCCTTTTTAACAACCGGATCCAAATATGTCGTGGCAGCATGGTCAAGGTAGATGCGTTTTCTCATAATTCCTTTTTGATATCTTTAATTTCCTTGCTTACAAGTTTCTCCGCATCGCCTAAATCTTTTTTCATTTGCCTGATAATTTTTTCTTCTTCCTCTGTAAGCGGACGTCTATTTTTGGTTTTTTCAAGCATTTTTATCTGTTCCCCAAGACTTTCTTTCAATAAATCAAATGACTTATGCAAGGTTTCCTCGGCCTCACCAACTTCCCTTTTTAATCTTTTTCTAAAAAGAGTAAATCTATACCATACGTACCACCCGCCTATCATTAAAGCAAATAATACCGAGACGAAAAGAAAAATAATCGAAAGATAATTTATGGCCAGTGAGCCAATCCGAAAAATAGCCGATGATTTCATGACAATAGGCAATGGCGATGATTCATTGCTCTTGGCGCCCCGTTCATCCGTCACCTGTACTGACATTTCATATAAACCGTTTGTCATCTTGGACGACCAAATTAAAGTGAAATCCCCTGAAGAATTGCTTCGAGTAGTCTGTTTTATTGTTTCTTCGCCCTCTTTCTTTAAAAAGATATCTATTGAGGCATCGGGATAAGTTGTTCCTCTTATTTCCAGTAAATCTCTTTCCTTAATTTCTTTGGGATAGGAGGTAATTATCGGAGTTTTAATGGGCAAAATTGTAAATTCTTCCGCTGCACTTGTTATATTCCCGGCCTTATCAAATGCTTGTACTAAAACTGTTCGTTGTCCCGGATCTTGCGGGGGCAAAGAATAGGGATTCGAGGCAATCAAATTGGAATCAATTTTTAAAAAATCACTTTCCCCTATTTTTGCCCGGTAATAATCAATACCGGAGAGGGCATCTGTCGTGTTAAATGTTATTATTGGTCTGGGGTCATTGCTTTCTTGACCGTGGATAAATTTTATAGAAAATGGTTCCGGCGGTTCTGTGTCAATCTGAAAACGGAAATGAGAAATTTTGCCCCAGCCACTGGCATTGCGAAATTGAGCGTGGAAATACCAGATTCCATCAGCCAAATCAGTTATTTCTTTTTCGCTGATTGCCGGCTTATAAATTACGGTTGGAGTAGCCACTGGAATTTTGTCGACAAGAAGACGAACTGACGTGACACCAGCGGGAACCGGCCAAGTAAATTTCGCGTCTTTTTTCGCATACCATTTGTCGGGGTCTGGATGAGTAGGCGAAGAAATCTGAGGCGCGAAAGATGTGCCGGAAATTGCAGAGGGAATAGTTGCTTCAGAAACACTCGGCGCTACACCGCCCAAACTAAACTGCGCATTTCCCAAACTTGCCAAAATATTAGTGCCCTTGCCATCATTGGCCAAAACTGAGCCGGAAACAAAACTTAAAGGAGCATTTCCGGCCGCCCTTACTTTAAAATTGATGGTGATGATTTTTGCGCCTGAGCCGGTAAAACCCGGATTTAAAACAATGCCTTCAAAATTGATGATGCCTTGTCCGCCAGCTGGCGGATTGGAAAAAGACGGTTCCTGCACCCAAAGACTAAAAATAGAGCCGCTTTTAGAAAGAGAAATAACCTCCAGTTTGTCTTGTGGAAATGAAATTACGCCAGAAGCAGCGTTCATTGCCTGGTCAGCGCTGGAAGTATAAATATTAACAGAAAACGAATCACCTACGGCACGCGAACCAGAAGAGGGAGAAAAATACAAGGAGGCTGCCTGCGCTGACGCAGCAATCAGTAACCAGGCCGCAGCTGCGGCAATAACTAGTAATAAAATATAAAATTTTTGAATTTTAGATTTCATTTGAATTTCCTTGCCGCAAAAACTGCGGCAATTCCCAATATAATTATACTCCATATCCACCAGACTTCATACCATTTTATTGGATAATGCGGTTCAACTATTGCTATTCTTTCATTGCCGCCTTTATCAATGGCTTTGACGAAAATTTTTTGATTCAGTTCTTGGTTTTGTAAAAGATACGGGCTTTTGGCAATGACACATTTTCTTTTATTTCTCTCGCATACTTCGTAATGGTCAATGCCCAAACCTTTGTCCTGCGTAGCAAAAACTAAAAACCATTTGCCGTCGAACATAGCGGGGTCGCTGGCAACTTCCGGCGTAAAATCTTCTGGCGGATTAATGTCCTTGAAACTTGAATCCTGAAACTTGGAACTTGAAATTTCCTCTGAAATTAGGAATGGGAAATTAGAAATTGTAATTTTTGCCGGCGTTCCCCTGCCGTCATTTAACAAAACTTTGGTATCGCGAATTTCAATAACATCATTGCCGCTTGCCTTAGCCTGAAAAACAACAGAGAAAAAAAATCCCTTTTGCTCTTGATATCCGCCGGGAATAATCCCGGAAAAACAAATTGAGTCAGGCCGCTCAACCCCGTTAGAAATACAGTTTCTAACGGGGTCAATCCAAAAATTAATAATAGAATTGCCGTTTCGTATTTCTTTTACTTCTAATAATTCTTTTGGAAATATAATTTTGCCCTCAATGGCATTCACGGATTCCCTCTCTGTATTCAAAAAAATACTCACAAGAAATTCCTCTCCCTGTTTAAAATCCTGACCATTTGCTTCAAAAAACAGATTGGCGGCAAGGGCTGGTACGGCCGCAAAAACAATAAAACATAAAATAAAGAATTTCATAATTTTATCCTGTCCAATAAAATGCCATAATACTGAAATCAACTAAATCAACTTTGCCGTCGCTGTTAAAATCGCTGGTTGCCGGCGGAGATGGTCTTTTATACCAATAAGCCGTAATGGAAAAATCAATGAGATTCACCTGCTTGTCGCTATTTAAATCACCTTTTATTAAAACTTTTGTCGGAAGAGTCGCCGCTACGTTTTTCGTGCCCACGACAAAACTCATGACTTTGCTGAAAGAACTGATTTCGCCGTTTAACGCGGTTTTTGATTTAGTAAAATGCTGACCTGTTTCAAGCGGAGAAGTGTCAAAATTATATAAATACACGCCGCTTGCATCTGCCTTAATTTTATTAAAAAATTCTTCATCGGAATTTACAGAAATGGTAATTTCTCCATTGGGCACCGACTGGCCAAAAATGGCAATATCATCGCCCCTTTTTACCTCACTTTTATCTACGGCAATAGTCGGCGAAATAAAAATTCCGCTGACATTGGTAGTGGCTCCGGAAGTTACGCTTATGGGAAAAGTTAAAAGAGAGGAACGGATGCCCTTATTGTCTTCACCGTAGAGAGAAAAAATATAGTTTCCACCCGAAAGATTGGAAATGCTTATTTGAAAATTGGCATCAGTACCGGCAATAGTGGTGGCGCCAATTTGCGCGTCTTTCAAAAGAGTGACAGTACTCTTGGGATAGGCCTTGCCAGAAAAAGTGACAGCGGTTGCTGGAATATATCCTCCGCCGCCACCTCCGCCTCCACCAGACGGACAATTTCCGCAGTCAGCCGGACAATTACCGCAAGATTCGCTTCCATTACAGGAACCATCCCCGCAAGAAGACGGGACTGACGGCTGAGTTACTGTAATTGTAAGCGTACTGCTTTCGCTTAGGGCGCCTAAGGGTAAAAATAAAACGGCAAAAACCACCAAAATATTTATTAGTATTTTTTGCCGATTATTAAACACATTCATCATTAGTGTTTATTGCTTTTTCGCTATGGTGAACGAGAACTTGCTTCTTACAAATTTCAAGCCAAAGAATACAGCCAAGACCGCCAGAATAAAACCCGCAAGATACCACAAGGGAAAAGCGTAAAAAGCAACGCTGTCTGCCGTTAAAACATTGCCCTCGCCGTCTTTTAAATTGATTTCCGCTTTGTAGCGGCCAAGAAGAAAATTAACCGGCCAATTGACTGTAAAATCCTTAACGCCCGTTGGAAGCACAAGTTTGCCTTCAACTGGCACATTTGCCACTTCCTTGCCGAAAATATTGGTAATTTTTATCGTACCCTTTGGTTCAAAATGAACTGTGCCGGTGTTTTCAAATTTTATTTTAAAATCAACCGGCCCTTTTTGAATAAATCTAGACGTTGAAAAATCTAATAGTTTGCCTTTTTGCAAAAAATTCCCCGGAACAGTGACATAAATCACCATTCCAACCCTTGTGCCAACTTTTAGCTGGCCTGCATCGCCTATTTTTGAAGCCATAAAAAAGGCGATGCCAAAATGGCTGCCCGGCTCGGCATTTTTCGGCGCCTTGATGGTATAAAGTATTTCTTTGCTCTCACCCTTTTTAAAAATAAAATCAGCCGGGCTTTTAATCGTAACCCAATCTTTTACTGAAGTAACTCCTTCCGCCCTATCAACAAAGTGAAAATCTCCTGTTCCGGGAGTGGGGATAAAATCATTCACTTCCACCTCCACCTTTACATCTGAATCGCTGGCGTTTTTAAGAGAAATTATACCGGAAACTGAATCTCCGGGTTCAATAGTGTGAGAAATTTTGTTTGGCTGTATGCTAAGACCTATTCCGGCATAAACAAAATTTGCTCCAAATCCGACAAGTGATAACACTAGTAACCCCGCAAAAAAATAGCTGTGCTTCATATATTTATGATGCAGGAAAAAACAGGAAAAAGCAATATACTAAGGGGTAACTAATGTGTACATCAGGTTGCCTTCGTAAGTGCCTGTTTGCTGGCCCGCAGGCACATCAAGATAATACTGAACCGTGTTTAGGGCCGTGCCTGAACTATAATCGCCGGAACTGATTTGTCCGATTTTTAAATTGGTTGCCGTGGAACTGGCAAAACCAGCCCACAAAGTTGTGCCAACGCCCGGCCAACCGTCAACTGTTCCCCACCAAGTTGTGGACAAAAATCTGGGAGTGCCGCTGGCTGACATAACCCGGAAAGACAAAACATCCTCTCCGCTGGTAAGCTGAGTCGCCGGCTGGGACGATGAGGTGGTGGTTGCGCTGCCCGGTATCCATTCCGTATCGTCGGTAAGACCAACCGAATCATAGCCAGATAAATCCATGGTCGTGTTGCCTGTGGCTCTGTCTACTCCGTAAAGTTCAACATACCAGCCGCCTGTGGTGTTGGTGAGAACGCTTATGGTGCTTGTCGCATACTTAGGAGTGCCCGGAGTAAGATCTCCTGAAAAATTGTTAGTATCTACGGAAAATGTTGAGGTCTGCGCCACCGTAACCGACAAACCCTCTGTTTCAGCCCCGACGAATTGAGTGTAAATTCCTGAAAATATCATTAAAGAGATTGTAACCGCGGCCGCAAAAAGATTTATGTCCGTTTTTGTAATTTTCAAAGAATTAATCATATAATTAAATTATATATGTTTATTGTAATTTTTGCATTTTTAAAAACAGAAACTGTGAATAACTTTAATCATTCATCACTGCCGTAAAAATAATGTTTCCGGAATAGGCACCTGTTTTTTGCGTATTGGGAACATCAAGATAGTAAAGCACGGTGTTTAACGCCGGAGAACCGCCGGAACTGACGCTGGAAATGCCGATTTTTTGGTTGGAAGAAGGCGCGGGTATGCCTGCCCATAAAGTATTGACGTTATCTGTGTAATTGTCCGCGCTTCCCCACCAAGAAGGGGCGAAAAACATACTTCCGTTTGTAGACGAGGCAGTCATTACTCTAAAGGCAAGCACTCTTTGGCTATTATCAAAAGAATTGATTTGAACAGAACTCGCTCCTGTGTGAGTGTTGGTGGCGCTGGGAGCAGTCCAGACGGTTTGGTCGGTTATATTTATCGTCGCGTCGGAATCTAAATCTAAGGTTGTATCCGCATCTTGCCGCTCTAAAGTCACATACCAGCCCGTTGATTTATTAGTGTCAACGCTCACAGTGGAAGTGGCAAACCTGGGCGTTCCGGGTGTAAGAGAAGAAAAATTATCAGTGTCAACGATAAGGGTGAGGGAAGCGGCGGCGTTAATCGTAAGCACTCCCGGCGAATAATCATTTACTTCTGAGGCAATTCCGTCAGTGGTCGTGGCGTAAACATAATAATTGTCCGGAGTCATACCAGTCGTATTCCATACGCAAGTGGTTTCCCCTTCGCCTTTTGTTTCGCAACCGGAAATAGCCGCGCCGTCAAGACCGGAACCATTTGTGTCGTAGAAAAACTTGGCGGTTACGACTTCTTCGGCGTCGGACAAAGTGTAGGTAATATTATAATTATCTCCAACTGTCACCGAGGCGCCTTCTAAAGGCGGCGTGGAAACGGTAAGAGTGGGCGCGGTGTTGCACGCAGAAGTGGTAAAATTATAAATCGCGCCGGTTGACGTGCCTGCCGAGTTTTGGGCGTAGGCACGTACGTAATAAGGAGTATTGCAGGTAAGGCTTGAAACGTCTTTTGTGAAATCGCCTGTTCCCCAACTGCCCCAGTCAGTGGTAGTGGCAATTACGGTTGAAAGATTGGCGACGGTGCCATAGGCAAAGCCCCGGCCGGTGATCTTGCCTCCTCCGGTGGCGGAAATGTTCCCCAACAGGGTGGCTGTAGTCTGGTCGTAAGGATTGGCCGGCGGATTTGTCGTGGTAACCGTGGGAGCAACCGCCGGAACCGTAAACAAAGCCATATTATCAAACCAGAGATTGTTATCACATGTGTCGCCTGTAAAATCACCGGGAGTAGCGCCGCAAAAAACACCAGCCTTCTTCGTTTCTGTGAGCGGACTTGAGGAATCGGTCACCGTGGCCAGAGCGGCGCTATCAGTAACATTGGTAAAAGTTATGGTCGGGTTGGTGTTGCTGTAATCAATCGTGCACTTTACGTGGTCGCCAGTGTCGATGGTTTTATTGACTTGTCGCACCAATGTCGAACCTACGCCACCGCTAACTTTGATAATGGTCACTTCAGGCGTGGCATCATCCTCCATCTGGCAGGCGTAATAATTGTTTGCGTCTATATAGTTAAGCAACACGCCGATTGAGTCGCTATTCGCGATAGTTCCGTTTTCGGACCAATAATAATCCGCGTAATATACATTGGTAGTGGGGAGAGGGGCGTTCATGGTGTAGCCGACGCCTCCCGCCGCATCCGCGCTGGAGCCGCACAGTGTAGTTCCCGACCTTATAGTTTGACTAGGTGACCCGTACAACGTTATCGCCGAGCTCCAAATCATGCCGGTGCTGGTGCCGGTTGATAGGTTAAGAGCTCTCGCGGTGGCGCTGTTGCAGTTTTCGGCAAATATGGACGTATCTGCATACGCTTCTTTAATCTCCGGCGGCACCGGCGGATTTTGCCAAACCCGCGGCCAGCCGGAAAAAAGCCAGCCAAAAATTAAAATTAAAATTAAAAAAAATTTTACCGTTCTGCCAAACATAAGGTCTTACTTATATTATACAAAACAGCTGCACCTATAGCCACCTCTCGGATTCGAACCGAGGACCTATTGTTTACAAAACAATTGCTCTGGCCGCTGAGCTAAGGTGGCGGAAATTATTTTTCGGCAGTATTTCCATTTTTATTTCCATTTTTTGATTCATTTATTTCTTTCCAATATTCTGTGTTGCCGTTGCACTGAATTTCTCTCTTGCCTCTTATGTAATTTGTCAGTTTTAAGAGCCAGCATTCTATTTTAAGTATATTGATTCTGAATCGTGATATCATCTTTTCAAAATCTTTATAGATTTTTGGCAAAACAACATTTTTCCAAAAGGCAGACGTCGGAACAATAATGTAATCATGAAGATCGCTTGATACAGAACGCATTGCCCTGATTTTTAAAAGGATATCCTCTTCCGAAAGAGGCAAAATGCCTTTGATGCGGCCTGTCAAAAGATAAAATATTCCCAGTGCGGAAATAATTATCAAAAAAATTAAAATTATAAAGCCTGTCATATTTTATTTTATGTCTCGAGGCGCACAAATCTGCTAATCTCGATATTTTCGCCGAACTTTTGAATTTTTTCTTTGAGATAATCGCTGATTGTGATGTCCGGATTTTTTATGAACGGCTGAGCCAAAAGTTCTTCTATATCCTTTGGGTCTGATGCGACAATATGCATTGCAATGTCGTGGCTGAAAATTTTAAATTCCTCGTTTCTGGCAACAAAATCTGTCTCGCATCTGATTTCCACCAGAGAACCAACTGTTTTTGTGGAATGAATATACGTCTCAATAATGCCGGCCTTGAGCGCTCTTTCCGCCTTCTTCTCCGCCACTAACGTGCCTTCGGCGCGCAAAATCTCCATGGCCTTATTGATATCGCCGTTTGCGCCTTCCAGGGCTTTTTTACAGCTCATTACAGAAAGCCCTGTCTTTTCTCTTAATTCTTTAATTTGTTGCGCTGTTATCATTTTTCTTGTTGGCTAGCGGCTAGCCCCTCTTTATATGCATTGACTAATTCTTTTATAAAAAAACTTACACTGGAAATGGAACTGTCATTGCCGGGTATCGAAAAATCCGCATCTTCCGGATCGCAGTCGCTGTTCATTAAAACTATTGTCACTACACCCCGTTGCCTTGCTTCTTCAATGGCTATTTTTTCGTGAGCAGAATCAACAGTTATCATTGCAGCAGGTTTTTCCGCACACTGTTTTAGGCCAGAAAGGTATTTCTCCAGTTTTGCTATTTTTCTGTCTATCTGCAGTCTTTCTTTTTTGGTATATTTTTCCAGCTCTTTGCTCTCGCGCTTTTTTAAGAGATCGTTTAAAAAATCAATCCTTGATTTAATTTCTTTAAAATTGGTGAGTGTTCCGCCAAGCCAACGCTCTTTGACGTATGGCATACTGATTTCTTTTGCGGCTGATTCAACAATTTCTCTTATTCCTTTTTTGGTAGCGACAAAAACAACAATTTTTTTCTCTTTGCCCAAATTCTTTAAAAATTCTTTTGCAGCATCCAATCTTGCCAAAACTTTTTCTAAATCAAAAATTTCCACGCTGTTTCTGGTGGTAAAAATAAAGGGCTTCATTTTTGGATGACGGCTGGAACGCGAATAACCAAAATGAACACCGCTCTTCAGCATTTCTGCTGTTTTCACATCACTATTAGACATTTATTTTATATTACCAAAAAGAAATTTAAAATTCAACCCAGTTGGGATTAAAGATTTCCACGTTCAATGTTAAATTAACCGTTCTGACAATTCCTCCGCTATCCCCCTTTATGACAATGGTATAAATGCCAGCCGGGGTGCTTGCCGGAAGAGTGATACTAAAAGTTGAACCTGAGGCATATTGCGAAGAAGAAAGCGTGGAATTGGAAAAATTAGGAGTATAGGCAATGGCTGGACTGATTGATTGCACAGAAAAGTTGATATTGCTGCTAAAACCATTTAAGGGAGAAACAGTAATTGTCGTGCTGTTTGACCTGTTTGTAGTCTGGCCTTGAACGATTGTAGCATAAATGGCGTTAGAACTATTGAGAGAAAAATCAGGTTGTGGCGCACTCAAATTAAAAGATGCTGTCACATTTCTATCCTCAGTCATATTTACTGTGCAGGTTCCTGTGCCAGAACAGTCGCTTGGAAGTGATTCCTCGGTGCCGTAACTATTGAAAGTGTCGATACCTGCTTTGTATTCAGCCATAATCCAGCTGGCAGAACGAGCTACGGATGAAATCTTTGCTTCGTCAATGGTACCAATGAAATTTTGACCAGATGTGAAAACGGTATTGTACCCAATTTCAACAGGTTGGGCGTTAGATTCGACAGTACCAGTCTTTCCCGTCGTTGAATTATCTAAGTCTCCGTTCACGTAAATTTTTAAATTACCTGCCACGCCATCATAAGTACCAACAACATGCATCCATTGATTTAGCGTTACGGAGGTCAGGGAAGCCATAATGTGCCTAAAGGTTGCTGAGCCGGCTACTAGGCTTATATATCTTGGACCGCTACCTGTAAAGTTAATGGAATAAACCTGGTATGGATTAGCATTGGAAATCCAGGCTTTGGTCAGAATGCGGTCATAACCAGTGTTAAATGCCGTGGGATATATCCACGCCTCCAAAGTGAAAGCTGTAGTAACATTAATGCTCGGCAATGTAACTCGCGTGGTCCCATTAAACGAAGCTGCACCATCAATCTTTCCGCTTGTAACTGTAGATGTTATAGCAGTAGCGTTGTTCCCATTACTTGTAGAATCATTCGCTGAGAGTATTGTCCCATTCGGCAAATGCCACACGCCTTTAAAATTGGAATCCCATACCGCGGGCGCGTTTTGAGCGTCAGTTGCAGAAGTATTGTTGTAATATATCCAGATGTAATCGGTGTTGGAACCAGCATTAATCTGGGGAACTTTTACCCAGACATAAGAATTGCCTGATTCGTCCCATTTTTCAATTTCATAAGGCAAGGCAGTTGTGCCGTCAGAATCAAAGAATCTGATGTCTTGCCCGGAATTCTGGGTTTTGCCGTAATCAATTCTGGAAGAATTCAAGATAATTAAAGCCGGGAAATTAATAAGGTTTTCAGTGGAAGCAGAGTTGCTGAAAGTTATTTTTTTGCGGTTAAGCCAACCGCTGCCTCCGCCTCCGCCAGACCAGCCAGTGAAAGTTGAGCCAACAGCAGCATTAGCGGTCAAAATGACATTCTGACCGCTGGAATAACTTTCGCTGTGAGGCAAAGAAAAACTGGAATTAGGCGGATTAAAATTGACAGTGCCTGAACCATCGCCGGATTTGGTGACAGAAAGAGTGTATTGAACAACAGCCGTCTGCACCGTCACCTGCAC
>CAYTKF010000012.1:14614-17501 GCA_964438405.1 uncultured Candidatus Saccharibacteria bacterium | reverse complement strand
CGAGAAGATGAGAATTATGTCCGACGGCAACGTCGGCATCGGGACGACGAGTCCTTCAGCCAAACTTTCCATCAACCAATCTTCAACAGGAGTTGGTTTTTATCTCGCTGGTTATGCCAACAACACTTCCAATCTTTTCACCATCTCCACTTCCACAGCATCAGCCACTTCCACAGCTTTTGTCATTGACAATAACGGCAAAATGGCCATTGGCACCACCACAATGACAGAGATGTTTAACCTGCAGGGCAATTTCAAGATTAATAATTTCACTTTCAAACCTATTTCCACAACAGAACTGGCGCTTTATTCCGGTAGTAATCAAGTTATGGTTTTTGACGACGGCACAACCGGCACCAGCGACCCGATCTGGGGCCAGGGCCTATACGAAGAATTTATCTTGGGAAGTTTTTACCAAACCATTGCCCTTCCGGAAAACATAGTGCGCCTTGCGGAAAAAAATCCCGGCCAATTTTACGCGGACGGCTATTTCACCTCAGTCAGCCATGAATTTGATTATACGGAGAACTTTCAAAGGTTCACTGCCAGCGTTGAAATTCCAGCAGGCACAAACATAACAGCAAAACTGGAATCATCGGATGACAATTTTGCTACGATTAAGGGTGTTTTGGATATTATTTTAAATAATGGTTCTAATAATTATGATGCCTGGGCATTGGAAGACGCCAGATATTTCCGCGTGACATTTGATTTTTCCACGACAAATACCTCTCTTTCTCCGCAGTTAGTTTATTTTGAGATTCAGGGCATCACCTCGGGAGACACATCTGTTGCCGAGGCAACAACAACGAATGATTTAACAGTGGAAAGTGTTGCGACGATCGAGCCAAGCGTGTTAAGCGCGGCAGGGGAAAGCTTGTTGGCGCAACTGGAAAATATAATGAGCGTTGTCACAGATGCCATCACCGGCCTGCCCAAGATTATTGTTAACGGGATTTTGGAGGTCAAGCAGTTGATTGCCGAAAAAATAACCGCCAAAAAAGTGGCAACAGAGAATCTGGAAATGACAGACAGCGCAACCGGAGAAGTTTACTGCGTGAGAATTACAAACGGCGAATGGGTAAAGGTAAAAGGAGAATGTGGCGAAGTAGACAGTAATCAGCCACCAGTCGTGAGTCCTGAGACCGCGGTTGAACCGGTTCCGGAATCAACCCCAGCTTCAGAAGAACCAGCTCCAGAACCGACAACAACATCGGATGTTTCTTCGCCAACATCCGATGTTTCTGAACCACCTGAGCCTGCGCCAGCCCCAGCTCCCGAACCCGAGCCAGCTCCAGTGGAAACTCCGACTGTTGAGCCAGAGCCAGCGCCAGTAGCCGCTACCGAAACTGTGCCAACAACACCATAAAAAATGAATTTTTTTCAAGAATTAAGAAAATTTATAAAAAACATTCTATCCTGGATTTATATTCTGGCCATTTTATCTTTTGCATTTTTCATTTTTCCCTTTAGACGGCCGTTCTCTCTCATGTTTTTTGAGAAAATTAAGGCCGATCTTCTGCCTCAGGAAGTTCAGCTCATTGCAACTAATCCCATGGCCGCGTTTTTATCGCAGATGATTATTTCTATCTTTTTGGCATTTATAGTAATTTCTCCTTTCATTATATATAGTGCCATACGCTACCTCTCTCCGGCGCTTTATAAAAAAGAAAAAATGGCATTATTTAAACTTATAATTCCGTCAAGCTTTCTATTTATAATGGGCTGTATTTTTTCTTACTTTTTTTTGATTCCACCAACCTTTAAAATACTTTATTCTTTTACTTCTGCAATGGGAGTTGAGCAGTTTTTCACAGTGGGGGAGTTTGTTTATTCTGTTTTGGGTTTGATGATGGCTGTCGGGATTATGTTTTTACTTCCGATTTTCATGGGCATCTTGAGTTGGATGAATGTTATTGAAAAGGATTTTTGGAGCAATAACTGGCGATACGCATTTTTGGTTTTCTTAATATTTTCTGCTATAATAACGCCAGACGGAACAGGAATTACAATGGCAATTTTGACGTTGCCCTTGATAGGGCTTTATGGATTAGGGACAATAATAAGCAAGAAGTAAATTTTCAATTATCAATTTTGCAATTTTCAATCAATTTACAATGAACCAATTATCAAACGAAAACAAGAAGTATGATTTAGAAGAAAGAACAGCGCGATTTGGCGAGTCTATCATTGCTTTATGCAGAAAAATTAACCAAGACGTTATTACCAGACCAATTATTAGTCAGCTTATAAGATCTTCTACAAGTATCGGTGCGAATTACATGGAAGCCAACGGGGCCAGTTCCAAAAAAGATTTTCTTAACAAAATTTTTATCTGCAAGAAAGAAGCCCAAGAGACAAAACACTGGCTAAGAATGTTATTAAGTTGTTGTGCTGATAAAAAAGACGAAATACAGAATTTATGGAAAGAATGCCAAGAATTAACCTTAATTTTTCAAAAAATAGCAAGTTCTTCCAGAAATAAAGTTTTAGAGAGAGTTTGAAAATTAATTAATTGTAAATTCAATGAAAATTGGAAATTGTAAATTAAAAATTATAAAAAAGGTCGAAGTAAATTCAATGAAAATTGAAAATTAAAAATTGAAAATTAATAAACATTATGTTTGGTTTAGGACTTCCGGAAATAGTGATTATTTTAATCGCCGTTGTGGTGCTCTTTTTCGGCGGGAAAAAGCTGTCGGAGCTGGCAAGGGGAGCGGGCAGATTCAGTGGCGAGTTTAAAAAGGGGAAAATGGAAATAGAAAAGGAATTAAAAGAAGCAAAAGAAAATACAGATGAATCAAATAAACAAAAACAGGAGAAACTTTCTTAAAATAATGCTGATTGGCGGCGGAGCGATTGTTTTGGGAAAAATTTTCGGCCCGCG
>CAYTKF010000012.1:0-14514 GCA_964438405.1 uncultured Candidatus Saccharibacteria bacterium | reverse complement strand
ATTGATAAAGAAAAATGAGAAAAAAAACAGAATGCCTTCATAATTGGATACCGCTTTTGGGCAAAAAGGGGAAAAAGAATATTCCCACAGCTCTTTTTACATGTTTGAAGTGCGGGGATTTGAAGGTGGGCACGCAGACAATCAGAATTTCCCGCTACCGCTTGGACATGGGAACGCATCCCATTAAAAGCGTTACCACAGTTGATTATCCTGCGGCGCCGGCATCTGACCACTCTGTTTCTGGCTTAATGACTACTTTTACAGCTGCTGCCAACCTGGCCTTTGGCGATGTCTGTTATATCAATTCCAGTGGTCAGGCGGCATTAGTTGATGCAGATGCTATTGCCAGTTCTTCCGGCCTTGTGATGTGCGCTGATGCCACCATCAGCTCTGCCGCCTCAGGTAACTTTCTTTTGCACGGCGTTGCCAGAGACGACACTTGGGCCTGGACCCCGGGCGCGCTTATTTATATCACAGTAACAGGAACAACAGGCAACACTTTATCAGCAACAGCGCCAACCGGTACAGACGACGTCATCCAAATAGTGGGCGTGGCCACGCATGCTGACAGAATGTTTTTCAGCCCGCAACTGGTGCAGGTGGAACACACATAAAATTCAAATAGATTGTTTAATATGGTATAGTGTAAAAATCAGTGCCATGCCATACTTAGAAAAAAATTTAAAAGAGAGAATTGAAGCAAAACTCAACCAAATGCAGAAATTGAGGCCTCTGTCCGTTGCATCTGTCAGGAAATTGAGAGAACAGTTTGCCCTGGAAATGACTTATAATTCCAACGCCATTGAAGGCAATAAGCTGACCCTAAAAGAAACCTTTTTAGTAATCAACGAAGGGCTGACCATAAAAGGGAAATCTCTGAAGGACCACCTTGAGGCCAAAGATCATTATGACGCTCTCAATTATCTTTATGAACAGATAGAATATGGCGGCAGACATACGGTTTCTGAAGTTTTTATCCGCAATATCCACCGCCTTATAGTTAAGGAAACAGAAAGCGAGGAGGTGGGCAAATACCGAACCAGCAATGTCGTCATAGCCGGTTCTGACCATAATCCGCCCGAAGCCAGCGGAGTCCCTTTTTTAATGAGAGATTTATTGAAGTGGGTTCAAAAAAACAAAAACAAAATCCATCCCATAGAACTTTCCGCCGTTCTGCACCATAAGCTAGTTTTTATTCATCCCTTTTTTGACGGAAACGGCCGGACGGCGAGATTGGTGATGAATTTGGTTTTAATGCAAAAAGGTTATCCCTTGGTGGTTGTTTTAAAAAATGACAGAAAAAAATATTATCAAACATTGGCCTTGGCGGATAAAGGCGATTACCGGCCGTTTGTCAGATTCATCGCCCAGGCAGTGGAACGCTCAATGAATATCTATTTGAAAACCTTGATTCCCTCAAAAGCCGCAAGAGAAGAATATTTGCCGTTATCAGAGATCAGCAGACAAACACCTTATTCCGAAAAATATCTTAATCTTTTGGCCAGATTTGGGAAAATAGAAGCCCACAAAGAAAAAAGGAATTGGCTGACAACTCTGGGGGCGGTGGAGAGATACATAAAAAATAGAAAAAGAAAGATTAAAAAATAAGAAGTTTTCCACATATAAATTATGATTTGCGAATGGAACGGGAAAAAATATATGAGAATGGGAGAATGCAACCGCTGCGGAGCCTGTTGTTTGGGAGGTTGGAAAAAACCTTGTCCTAATGCGGAGATTCTTCCCGACTATACCATTAGATGCAAGTTGTGGGATAAACTCGGTAAGCAGGACGATAGAGAAGTTCTTGAAACCTGTGGCGTTTTAACTTCACGATGTAGAGATTTTCCTCATGTTCCTCCTGATTTGTTCACAGCAGAAATTAGAAACAAATGTGACTACTACTTTGTGGAGATTGAAAGAATTCTTGTCACCTGTCCTGTTCATGAATGCAAAGAATATTCTTTTCAAAAATGGATAGATGCCGTGAAAAGTCTGACCTATCCCAATTACGAAATTTTTGTGGTTGATAATTCCCCCAGTCTGGATTTTATGAATCGCTATAAAGACCAGGTGCCGATGGAACATATTGAAGTTGACCAGTCAATTCCTGTTAACCGAATAACTAAATCAATGGAGGTTATCAGACAGAAATTTTTAAAAGGCGATTATGATAGGTGGTTCAATATAGAATGCGATGTCATTGCGCCGCCGAACACCATTGAAGTTTTTTTGGAGAATGGCAAGGGTGTTGATTGGATAGGCCACGCCTATCCCACTCGTGGCAGTGACCAGAAACTTCAATCCAGTTCGGGAATCGGTTGTTCAATGTTTACAAAAAAGCTGATGGAAAATTATAATTTTGATGAAGCAGACAGAGAAAGCCCTGATTGCTGGCTGTGGGACAGGGTGAGGGGAGACAGAAGATTTAAAACCATGGAACTATGGAATTATTTAGAAACCAAACATTTAGATAAATAATATGGCAATCATCAGACAGGAAATTAATATTCTGTGCGGGACAATGACCGCAGATGAGGATTCCTCCGCACAAATCCAGATTGATACGACCCAGTACAGCGGTTCCTGCCTCTACTATTTCGAGGTTGTCGGGAAGCGTGCCAGCGGAACCTGTACCGTGACTTTGCACGATGCGGCTCACACCGTAATGGCAACATGTTCGGTTACGGGCACGGCAGACGCGCTGGTGCGGTCCAGTTCGTTCACGCCTACTTCGGGCGCGGCCGTTTATCATGTTAACGTTGCTGGTGGGTCAACCACGCCCGTCATCAAAGCCGCCCGCATCGTCATCATCCAGACTTCCACGCCGATTACGGCCACCGAAACCCAAATCGAGATTGGCAGTGCCTTTAACACGATTTCCACTACAGGAGGGGCCCCGACCAAACCAAAGTACTGGAAGTATACCAGCGCCAACTGGGACGGAACGCTGACGGTTTACTTTGAGGCGGTGCTCTATAGCCCGTCATCCAAATCCAACGCTTCGGTGATACTTCAGGTGGCAGACGGCACGGGTGATGGCTTTACCGGCTGGGCTGATGTGACCAATGGGACCGTCTCAACCAGCGCCACCACCGCGACCCGAGTGCGGGGCACGTCCGCCATTACGCTCGTGGACGGGCGCAACTACCGCATTGTGGGAGTGAGTCCGACTAGCAAGAGTGCGATGTATGTGTTCTGCGCGAAGTTCATCATTCAGCAGGCTGGGGTTGTGGGCCATTCGTACAGCTCTACAACTGGCTCCAGCCAGGGATTTTCTGCAACGGATGCCGGAACAGGCCAAAGCGTCACGCCATCCTCGGACATTACGGTTGTCGCCGTAAGCGTATGGCTTAGCAGCGATCTTGGTGTGACAGGCAATGTGCTTGTAGAGCTGGTAAGCGGTAGCATAACCGGAACCGTTCTAGGCTCAGGTACATTCCCCGGCTCAAGTGTTCCCGCAGGTCCGCTAGAGTGTGTGATTAGCTTAGCATCCTCAGTTGCGTTGACTGCCAGCACGCAGTACTTCATTCGCATAACGAAAACAACGTCCGTTGGTTGGATCTACCATCGCTATCAGGCAATTGAAGGATATGCAGGAGGTAATCGGTGGCGTAAAAATACTGGAGAGTCGTGGAACGAAGAACTGAGCAGCGACTCACCATTTAAGCTCTGGACTGTACTACTCACCAAGCTCGAACCTCAGTACCTCCTCGTCAATACCGTTTTCATCTCCTCCTCACTCCAAAGCAGCCCAACTAGGTGGGACTCAAGTGAGTGGAGTGGGGTTAGTAACACTTATAAACATGCGGTAGACTCCATCAACGATCCCGTAAACGTGGCTGTGTATATTTATGCTGGAACATGGCTACCCACATCGGTGGTAACAAATCCAGACAATCAAGGCATAAGCGGAAGTATTACAATGCCCAGCAATCAGGATATAGATGTGTATGTGTTAGAGGGCACTAACACTAATCTGTTCTCCAGTCGCATCCTGGTGGCGGTGGGGCCAGTGACTGGTCCGCACATTAAAAAGGTGGCGGGAGTGGCATGGGCAAGCGTAAAAAAGGTGGCTGGGGTGACGAATGCCACTGCCAAAAAAGTGGCCGGAGAAAGCAGCACGTAATCAACTTGTTCAACACTTTGTTCAACTTCCGAAGTTGAACATTAGATTAAGTTAGATTAAGTGGTTTTCGTCGAGTAGTAATTTTGTTCCGCTTGTTTCTATAAAATCCTGATATTCTTTTTTATTGGAAAATTGATCTAAAATAATTTCTCGTTTAAGAAGCTCGCCCCATCTGTTTTCCTTTATATAATCTTGATAGCTTGACCAAAAATATTGGTCTTCTTTATTTCTCCATTCAGACATTTCTCTCGGATTTCTGTGGATATAAGATGAAAGATGAAGCAATTGCTCGTTATCTTTTATATGAACTGAACGGAACGAACCCTGAAAAATATGGCCCGATTTTTTATGCTTTATGTTTAAATATTTTGTATAGGCAATTTGTACGCGTTGCAGATATTTGGATATACCGCCCTCCGTTATCTCTTTAATTGTAGCGTGAAAGTGGTTTGGCATTAGGCAGAAATTTATCAATTCAACATTGCGATTTTTTAAAATATTTTCTTTTGTATCCCTTGGAATGTTAAACCTCCGATGTTGAACAAAGTAGGAGATATGGCGGCCAATATTCTCAAAATTAATTGGTGATTGAAGATAGAGAACAAGAAAAAGAAATCGTATCCAATCCCTTTCTTCAAGAAAAAGATTTTGTTTATAATTTTCTCTGTTATAAATATGATAATATTCACCAATTGAAATTGTTTCTCTCCGTGGCATATGATTACATGATATAATGTTCAACTTCCGATGTCTAACATTTATGTCTAACATTTGTGTGGATATAATCCACTTTGTTTTGAATTTTAGAAAAAATTTGTTATAATTTAAGAGTATGGATAAAAAAATAAAACTTGCTATTAACGGTCTTGGCCGTATCGGCCGGCCGACATTAAGAAGAATTTTAGAAAAACATCCCAATATTGAGATTGTGGCAATAAATGATTTGGCGGACAAAGAGACGCTTCTTCACTTATTAAAATACGATTCAGTATATGGTGAGTTCCAAGTTTCAAGCTCCAAGTTTCAAGATATAAAATTTTTCCAAGAAAAAGATCCTGTTAATTTGCCGTGGAAGGAATTGGGTATTGATGTTGTTTTGGAATGTTCCGGGGTTTGGACAAAATTTGACGGCGCGAAAAAACATTTGGATGCCGGCGCGAAAAAAGTTATTATTTCCGCTCCCTGCGACAGCTCAGAAGTGCCGACTTATCTGCTTGGCGTTAACGAAGAAAAATACGATGCAAAAACAGACGATATTATTTCCATGGGTTCTTGCACCACAAATTGCCTGGCGCCGGTGGTAAAAATTTTGAATGACAATTTGGGAGTGGAAAAGGGTTTTATGACCACTGTCCATTCTTATACCAATGACCAGAAAATTTTGGATTTGCCTCACAAGGATTTGAGACGAGCTCGGGCAGCTGCGTTAAATATTATTCCCACCACAACCGGCGCTGCCAAGACCGTTGCCAAAGCAATATCGGAACTGGATGGCAAACTCGACGGCATTGCCTTGCGTGTGCCAACACCGACTGTTTCTGTCACTGATTTTATCTGCACTGTAAAAAAACCAGCAAGTGTTCAGGAAATTAATGAACTTTTTAAGAAAGAGGCAACTGGGAAACTTAAGGGAATTTTGGATGTGTCTGATGAACAGCTTGTTTCCATGGATTTTAAGGGCAATTCAAATTCTTCTATTGTGGATTTGCCTCTGACAATGGCAAACGGCAATTTGGTAAAAATTGTTTCTTGGTATGACAACGAATGGGGATATGCCTGCAGACTGGCAGAAATGAGTGAATATATAATGAAGTAGTATGAAAATATTTTTAGGCGCTGACCATGCCGGATTTGAATTGAAAGAAAAAATAAAATTTTATCTTTTTGAACTTGGGCATGAAGTGGAGGATTTTGGCGCATCTTTTTACAACGAAGGGGATGATTATCCTGATTTTATCCGCCAGGTGGCGGATGCGGTTGCTAAGGACCCGGAAAATAGTCGGGGTATAGTTTTAGGCGGTTCCGGCCAGGGCGAGGCAATTGTCGCCAATAGAATAAGTGGCGTGCGGGCAGTTGTTCTTTATACTTTTAACGAGCAGATTGTTCGTTTGAGCCGCGAGCATAATAATGCAAATGTTCTGGCCTTGGGCGCAAGATTTCTTTCCGAAGACGACGCCAAAAAAATTGTAAAACTCTGGCTGGACACACCGTTTAGCAAAGAGGAAAGACACAAAAGAAGAATTAACAAAATTGCCCGCCTGCCGGCGAGGCAGGATAATTTATGATAGTAATTCCGTCAATAAACGCGGAAACTTTTGAAGAGGTTAAGGAAAAAATAAAACTAGTTGAACCGTATGTTCCGCCAGCTGGCGGATGGGTTCATCTTGATATTTCTGACGGAACTTTTTCTAAAACTGTGACATGGCATGAGCCGTCGGATTTGCTGTCTTTGGAAACATCTCTTAATATGGAAGCGCATCTGATGATAAATAATATTGAAGAAAAAATTGACAACTGGCTGGTCACGCAGGTTAAGCGGATTTTTTTTCATCTTGGCGCATGTAATGACCCGGATTTTGTAATAGAAAAAATAAAAAATGCTGGCAAAGAGCCGGGTATTGCCATTAGCCCTGATGAATCGTGGACAAAGGCAGTGCATTTTAAGGGCAAGGTTAATAATTTTCAGATTTTGGGCGTGGCCCCTGGTCCTGCGGGTCAGAAAACAGAGGAAGAAACTTTTACCAGAATTCGCGAGCTGAAAAATATCTGCGGTTCTTGTATAATAGAGGCTGACGGCGGAATGAATATTAATGTAGCAAAAAGAGCCAAGGAGGCTGGAGCAGATATAATAGTGGCGGCAACAGCGATTTTCAACGGAAATATTAAAAAGAACATCGAAGAATTAAAATGCATTTAAGCGATGAACAAATTAAAAAACTAGAGGAGACAGCGAATAATCTTCGCCAAGAAGTCATTTCCATGCTTTTAGGGGCGAAGTCCGGCCATTCTGCCGGACCCCTTGGTATGGCCGATGTTTTTACTGTTTTATATTTTACCGACGCGGTAAAAAAAGACCCCAAAAATCCTGATTGGACGGAGAGGGACAGAATTGTTTTATCTAACGGCCATATCTGTCCCATTCAATATGCTGCAATGGCGCGCGCCGGTTATTTCCCAATTGAGCAACTTAAAACATTGAGAAAATTCGGCTCTGGTTTACAGGGTCATCCGCATAGAGAAAAATTGCCGGGAATAGAAACTACTTCTGGTCCGCTCGGCTCCGGACTTTCCCAATCATGCGGAATGGCTTATGCATTTAAAATGAATAAAACAAAACAGCAAACATATTGCTTGATGGGCGACGGAGAATTAGATTGCGGACAGGTTTGGGAGGCGGCAATGTGGGCAGGCAAAAATCATCTTGATAATCTTACAGCAATAATTGACAGAAATAATATTCAGATAGACGGATTTACAGAGGACGTAATGCCATTAGAGCCGTTAAAAGAAAAATTTGAATCATTCGGCTGGCATGTGTTGGAGATTGACGGAAATAATATCAATGAAATTTACGAGGCCTTGCTTGAGGCCAAGGCAATTTTTGAAAAACCTGTTTGCATAATTGCTCATACCATTCCCGGCAAGGGAGTTGATTTTATGGAATTTGATTTTACTTGGCACGGTAAGCCGCCTCAGCCAGAAGAAGGCAAAAAGGCGTTGGAGGAATTAAGAACATTGCAGGGTAAAATAGAAAGTGAAATATGATAAAACTTAATCCAAAAATTTTTAAAGACGATATTGAACAGGAGCCTACGAGATTCGGTTTTGGCAGAGGATTGGCTTTGGCAGGAAAAGAAAATAAAGAAATCGTCGCTTTGTGCGCTGACCTAACCGACTCCACAAAAATTTCCGATTTTAAAAAAGAATTTCCGGAAAGATTTATTGAAGTTGGAATTGCTGAACAGAATATGGCCTCGCTTGCGGCAGGGCTTGCGGCCGCCGGTAAAATTCCATTTATTTCTTCTTACGCAATGTTTTCTCCGGGCAGAAACTGGGAGCAGGTCAGGACTACGATCTGTTATAACAATGTGAATGTAAAAATTGCCGGAGCGCACTCAGGCGTTTCTGTGGGCCCGGACGGAGCAACCCACCAGGCAATTGAGGACATTGCCATTACAAGAGTTATTCCCAATATGGTTGTTTTGGTGCCGTGCGATTCCATAGAAACAGAAAAAGCGACCTTGGCCGCGGCAAAATTTGTCGGACCGGTTTACATGAGGTTTGCGCGCGAAAAGACTCCGGTTTTTACCACTAAAGAAACGCCGTTTGAAATTGGCAAGGCGGAAATTCTTAGAGAGGGGAAAAATATTTCCATAATCGCCTGCGGGCCTCTTGTTTACGAAGCGCTCAAGGCGGCAGAAATATTATCAAAAGAGGGCATTGAGACAGAGGTGATTAATAATCACACCATAAAACCAATGGACAAAAAAACAATTTTGGATTCAATTAAAAAAACAGGATGCGTTGTCACGGTTGAAGAACATCAGGCAATGGGAGGCATGGGTTCTGCTGTCTGCGAAGTTTTGGCACAGGAATTTCCGGTGCCAGTGGAATTAGTGGGAGTGAAAGACAGATTCGGTGAATCAGGCGAGCCCAATGAACTGCTTAAGGCCTTTGGTCTTGTGGCGGAGAATATAATAGAAGCCGCAAAAAAAGTTATAAAGAGAAAATGATGTATGATGTTTTAGTAATTGGTTCTGCCACGCGGGATGGATTTTTTAAAAGCGAGGATTTTAAAACGCGCGAGAGCAAAAATTCGTCCACGGGCAAAGAAATGTTTTTACCGCTTGGCGCGAAAATTGCCATTCCTGATGTTGTTTTTACTACCGGCGGAGGAGGAACAAACGCATCCGTAACTTTTGCCAGACAGGGTTTTAAAACAGCCTGCATCAGCAGAGTGGGCGATGATATCTCTGGCGGAGAGGTAAAAAAAGAAATGGTCCGAGAGGTGATTACTGATTTGATTCAAGTTGATGAGAAATACAAAACCGCTTATTCCGTAATTTTGTCGACCCCTGAGGGCGAGAGAACTATTTTGGAATACCGCGGAGCCAGCGATTATCTCAGTGAAAAAGGGATTGACTGGCAGAATCTAAAATCCCAATGGCTTTATCTTGATTCTCTGGCTGATAATGAAAATTTATTGGCTGAGGCATTGATGTGGGCAAAAGAAAATGGAGTTAAAGTTGCATATAATCCGGGCAAAAAAGAAATTGCCTGGGGCAACGGGCTTCACAAATATTTAAACGACGTAGATATTTTTATCGTTAACGAAGACGAGGCAGCGGCTGTTTTGGAAATAAAATATGAAAAAGAAAAAGAAACGGAAATTTTTGACGAGCTGGATAAAATAGTCAAAGGCATTGTGGTAATGTCAAAAGGTCCGAGAGGAGTGGCGGTGTCAGACGGGAAAAAAATATATACAGCCGGCGTGCCGGATTCTCCTGTTGTGGAGAGAACTGGCGCTGGAGATGCCTTTGGAAGTGGATTCGTTTCCGGTTATATTGAAAGCGGAGGAAATGTCGAACATGCCATCCAGCTTGGAACAGCCAATGCCACTTCTGTTGTTTTATATTTTGGAGCCAAAAAGGGAATTTTGAAAAAGGGCGATTGGGGAAAATATGACAAGGTGGAAGTAAAATATGGCAGTACTATATAGAAAATATCGGCCTAAAAACTTTGATGAAGTTTTGGGTCAGGATCATATTGTTGGAATTTTAAAAAATGCCGTTAAGCTTGGCAGAATTTCGCATGCCTATCTATTTTCCGGTCCGCGGGGGACGGGCAAAACCAGCGTTGCCAGAATTTTGGCAAAAGAGGCCGGATGTTCTGAAATGGATTTAATAGAAATTGACGCTGCCTCGTCACGCGGAATAGATGAAATCCGCAGTCTGCGCGAAGCAGTCAATTTTGTACCACTCCAGGGCAAGATAAAAGTTTATATTATTGATGAGGTGCACATGCTTACCAAAGAGGCATTTAATGCGCTTTTGAAAACCCTTGAGGAACCGCCATCGCACGTGATTTTTATTCTTGCCACAACAGAACTGGAAAAAGTGCCGGAGACAATTGTTTCGCGGTGCCAAAGTTTTTCTTTTTATAAAATTCCCGAAAATGTTCTGCGCAAATTTATTTTTAATATTGCAAAGAAAGAGGGTTTTGAAATAGATGATGAAGCAGCAAGTTTAATAGCGCTTTCCAGCGAGGGTTCTTTCCGCGACGGCTTGGGATTATTAGACCAAATTTTGTCATTGGGAGATAAAAACAAAGATAAAAAAATAATTGGCAAAGAGGTCAGGGAATTTTTGTCAGTTCCGCCAAGAGAAATGGTAGAAAATTTTATTACTGCGCTTTTGGAAAAAAGTGCAGAAAGGGGATTGGAAATAATTCAGACTGCAGTTGATGAAAATCTGGACATAAAAATGTTTTTAAAATTGATTTTACGGGATTTACGCTCAATGCTTTTGCTACGCCTTTCCCCGGCAATGAAAAAACAAATGGAAGAAATTTTAGGGGACAGGGAATTTAAATTTGTTGATGCTAATAAAAATGCACCCAAGCCAGGTGAGTTGGAAAACGCGCTGAAAATTTTGCTGGATATCTACGAAGTCCGCGGCCGGTCATATCTGCCCCAACTTCCTCTAGAACTTGCCTTTTTAAAAATAATTGGACAGAATCAGTAGACATTGGAGATCGTCTAACGGTAGGACAGTGGCCTTTGCCCGCCCGCCATCGCTGGGACTTGAGCTGGGAGGTCGTCTAACGGTAGGACAGCGGCCTTTGAAGCCGTGAATAAAGGTTCGATTCCTTTCCTCCCAGCTCAGGCCCTAGCGGGCGGGAAGCCCAGTATGAAGGTCCGATCCCTTCTCTCCCAGAAAAATTAGGTAACTATTTTATCCACAGTTTGGTTTCTTGACCTTATTGGGAATATTTGGTATATATAAAAGCAGAAGTGAGTGCGCCGTGCAACAAGGGAATTACAAATTTCGGTGATGCACTAGCATTCAAAATGTCCCCGCGCCAAGGGGACACAGTCCAGCAGGCCCCCATGCGGTTCGCTTTCACAGCAACCCGGGGGCCTTTAATATTTTCTCAAAACTAAAACCCGCCTCATCGGCGGATTTTTAGTTATCAGTACGGGAATGGATAAAATTTTTCTCTCTGGCGCTCACGGTATTTATAGAATGTATAAATAGCCAAAGCTATCAAAAGAACAATTACGAGTCCTAAAACATTCCAGATGCTACCTGTTGGGGTAAATCCGTAAAAGAACGGTGAAGCTAAAAGAGAAAAAGATGCAGTTTCGACATTTGCAGTATTTTCTGTACCCCCAAGATTATTTAGAGTTATGCTAGAGAAAGGAGTTGTGGTGGCGCCGCCCAGAGGACTCTGCCCGGCGGGTGCAACAAAGCCAACTTCTGATGGCGTTGTTGTGGATTCAGGAATCACAAGCCTATTTTTATAGGCGTTAATTTCGTTTTCCTGTTCAAGCGTTAATGGAAATGCTCTTTGACAGTAAATTTCGTTTATCTTCTTTTTTGTGGTGATGTAGACGTAGCCGGTAGAATTATCTAATCCCCATGGTTCAAGCACATCTGAACCGTATTTTCTCTGGAAAGAGGAAACAGCGTCAAATGTTGCCTGGTCAAAAATTCCCGTCACTTCAAGATTTGAGAATCCTTCGTAATCTTTTAAGAAAGATTGAAGTTTTCTTACCTCAACAGGATTGTTTGATTGTCCTATTTTGAGATATTCAAGAAGATAATTGCATTGTTCAACTACTGGTGTTGGTTGAGTTGTAGTAACAGAACCACTACCGGTACCTCCACCACTGCCATATATAGGAGGAGAAATAATTGGTCCATTTGCTGGAACATATGGACTGGCGCTTCCGCCGTCGCTTCCACCTACGCCATTAGAAGGAGGATTAACAGGAGGAGTGGTGGTTGCGCCTACAATTACACTTCTTGTTGTGCTTGCAGTCAGTCCACCAGAATCAGTGACACCATATATAATATTGTAATTTCCCGGAGTGGATGTTGAAACAGTGTCTCCACCAACAACAATCTTGCCGGTGATGTTTCCATCTTCCGCATCAGTGGCAGTTGCACCCGGGTCAGTAAATGTCTGTCCAACAAGAATATTAATCGTGCTTGAGCCGATAAGTGTGATGACAGGTGGAGTGTTGGGAGTTGAGGTGGAAATTAAAGCATTAAACGCCACGCAATAATATTCAGAATTTAACGACGGATTAATGACATAGTCATAATTGTCGTAATTAAGAACATCAGCATGACAGTACATCTCTGCGCTTACAGGGTTGTTAGATTGGTCTTCTGGATAGGTAAAAGGAATATATCCTTCTTTAAGGACTTCACGCACCCAAATTTTATCGGAATTTTGCGTGTCGGAAATTGACGTTGACGCAACCCCGTTTTGATTTGTGGGCCCGAATGTAGTCCATCCGTTTCCAGCTTCTCCAATAAAACTTCCGCCTGGGTCAGAGGTACTTAAATATCCCCACTGAAAATTCCAGTCAGGAGCCAAATGACAGCTCGGGTGGCTGGCGAGAAATTCTTCAGCCGTTGATATTGTGATGTCTGGCCCACCCAAACCCCAATTCGGCAAATCGCTTTCCGCGTCACATATAATTTTTGTTGCGGAAATTTTTAATGGTTGAGAAGGAATTTCGCACTGCGGGGCAAATGGAATAATTTGCATTTCAGCGCTGTCAAAAGAAAAATTCATTTGAGATTGAACCGTATGTCTTTCTGCAAAATAAATATCAATTACCTTTGGAGTGCTTGTGCTGGTAAAAGTAATAGTTCCTGTTTTTGTCTGTGCCGGATGAATTCCTGCATTTGAGACAATGAGCTGTCCGTCAGCGTAAATCCAGGAATCATCATCAGAGGTAATTGAAAAACTATAATCTCCGGGTTGGGGAGCAGTAACTTTTGCCTTCCAATGCGCACCGAAATGATATTCGTGCCCGTTGATTATTTCATCGAGGTATGCGTCAAAGGGAAAAAAGTTTGCGCCAAAATTAAGATTGGCGTCAATTCTCGCAAATTTAAAATATTGCGAATTGTACCAATTTCCTTGCCAAGTGCTACTGGCGGAAAGAGGATCACCGAGATTATCATTCCAATTTTCGCCCGGCAATTGCATTTGTGGGCTGGTCGAAGCGTAATTGAAATATTCTCCATACCAGCCGGTTTTTCCATCCAGGTCGCTACAACTGAAAACCGGTAATGTGTATCCTTGTTGCCCGTCATCAGCCATAACCGCCATTGGCAATAACCAAAAGGCGAGAGAGACAAAGACGAGCATAAAAGTCGCAAGGAACGACCTTGATAAGTTGTTCATAAATAATTAACTTTTACTAGTAATTCCTTGCGTTTTTTAATAACAAGTTTTGATTTAAAAGAACAAAAACTAAAAATTAAAAGAACAAAAAAAAGAGCCTTAAGCTTCTTTAGATTATAAAGATGTTTGATTTTAAGTCAAGTTTTTTGTAGTATTAATATATGGCTGTTAAAAAAAGGAGGCAGGAAAAAATATGCGCTTTTTTGCGGAATATCATAAGTTCTTTTATAAAAACAAGAATTGACAAAAGAATAATAGTAACGGTTATGCGAGTTGAAATAACCGATGATCTTGAGCAGGCAAAAATTTTTGTAAGCGTGTTTCCGGACGAAAAAGAAAAAAATATATTGAAGCTTCTTGATGATTTAAAACCGGAATTGGTATATTATATTAGAAAGCAGATAAAATCTTTTCTGCCGGATATATTTTTTGAGATAGATAAAAGTATAAAACTTGAAAGAAAAATAGAAGAAGCGTTAAAAAATAATGGCCACGTAGCTCCCGCTACGCGGGATCCTGCGAAGCTGGACAAGTAGTAAGGCAGAGGTCTGTCTCGCTGCGCGAGATCTGGCGTAGCCAGACAAAACTCATTATGAAATATTATGTATATATTTTAAAGAGTTTAAAGAATAACGATTTTTATATCGGAAGCACTGAAGACATTGATAAAAGATTTAGATTACACAATCAAGGCAAGGTAAAATCAACCAAAGGATATAGGCCATGGAAATTATTAGAACATCAAGAATTTTATTCTCGTAGTGAAGCCACGAGACAAGAAATGTTTTTAAAGACACATCAACAGAAAGAAATTTTAAAAAAGAAATATGAAATGGTCACGTAGCCAAGTAGCAAGGCAACGGTCTGCAAAACCGTTATACGTGGGTGCAATTCCCACCGTGACCTTAAGGCTGGATGTGGGTGTCTCGCTGCGCGAGATCTGGCGTAGCCAGACAATTCCC
>CAYTKF010000011.1:11219-18035 GCA_964438405.1 uncultured Candidatus Saccharibacteria bacterium | reverse complement strand
GGGTTGAAATAAGGAAAAATTTGTTATAAAATAATCACAATGAAAAATAAGCAGATAAAATTCTCAAAAAGAGCGCAAAATATACAGGATAATATTTTTCGGAAAATGTCAGCGGAGAAAAAAATTAAACTGGCATCAGATTTTTCGGTATTTATTTTAAAACTTAATAAAATAAATAATTATGACAGATTTTCAAGAATTGCTGGTAAAAATTGCGGGAATTTTAAATAAATTAAAAATTCCTTATTTTATAACAGGCGGGTATGCCGTTTCTGTTTGGGGACGCCCGCGTTCAACCTTTGACATCGATGTAATAATTGAACTTCCGGAAAACAAAATTGATATTTTGGCCCAAAAATTAAAAAACATCTCAAAAATAAATTATCTCGAAGAAAGGGATATGGAAAACGCGGTTGCAAGAAGGGGAGAGTTTAATTTTATTCATGGAGATTCCGGAATCAAAGTTGATTTCTGGATATGGAAAGAGAAAGACGCTTTTGAATTTTCTGCAATGAAAAGGCGGGTGGTGAAAAACATTATGAAAGAAAAAATTTATTTTATATCTCCCGAGGATTTAATTCTGTCAAAATTTGTATGGTATAAAAAAATGGAGTCAGACAGACATTTAGAGGATGCTCAATCAGTCATAAAAATTTCCGGCAAAATTCTGGATAAAAAATATTTAAAAAAATGGGCAAAAAACTTAAATTGTCTGAAAATTTTAAATAAACTATTAAAATAACCAGCCTCCAACTGCCCGGGATTAAAATAAAAATTGTGCTTGACAGGCGATATACAATATGCTATACTTTATACGGATAACCCTGATGACACCGATCCGTTTCGGCGGAAGGACTACAGAATTGGGTTAAGGAGAACAATCATGGAAAGGACCGCTCTGGAAGTGACTTGGAAGGACACCGTGTCCGGCCAAGAGACGATCCAGTTCGAGACCGTCCAGGACGCCCATGTGTTATTGGGCGGAGGCGAAGGAGGCCCGGACCGCGAGACCCCGAGGACTCGCTTCTGCATCAACATCGATGCGAAAGCGTACGTTCCCGAGGACGACGGGTTTACGCGCGACATCCACATTCAGTTGTGGATCACGCCGACCCAGATCGCGGAGATTGTGAAGGCATTCTTCTCTGACATGCTGTGCCACACCTCAAGGGTGTACCACGACATGCTGGAACGAATACTTCGCAAGAGGTGGTCGGTGATGACAAGTTCGCTCTACCGGAACAAAGATTTCGGAGGCGAACGGGTCAACCCGTACTACAAGATCCGCGGCCGCGACCTCTAATCCAAGCCTGACGTGATACAGACCCCCGACCGCGAAAGCGCGTCGGGGCTTTTTCTTTTTAATCCCAATTTTAAAATTATGCAAGATAAATGCTATCGCTTCTATCTTGCAAGATTTTTTATATTTATTCTTTCACTTTTTTCCGTGATGCCGTGAGAATTGTGTATTGTTTTTTGGTTGCCACTTCCTGCCATCTGCCCAGTTCTTCCAGAATCTGTTTAATTTTTTTCATATCGTAAATATTCCGCTCTGATAATTTTTTAGTCATATATCCATCTTCGCCGAAAACGCGGTCAACTTTTTGCTCGTCCATAAATGCGAAAACCAGCATTTTCAGTTCGTCCAATCTTTCATTGTTCTGTTCGTTTTTACTCTTTAATTCAAAATATTCTTTGATTGTTGCTTCCAGTTCTGTTTCGTTTTTTATTTTTTCACGTTCGTATTTTTGGCTGTACAAATGTTTCCACATCGGGCAGATTTGGCGAAAACCGCAATAATCGCATAAACCAGAGGGGATTGGTTCAAAACTGTTATCTTTAGTTTTTTCTTCAATTTCAGCAATAGTTTTTAAAACCAGTTTTTTTGTGTCCTCAAGCTGTTTCTGACTTCTTGTTGTTGTGATTTTTTCTCCATGCTTTACAAAGTACAGACTTAATTTTATTTTTTGCGGGTCAAGATGGGGCCATTGTTTTGTCAGGCCCAGATGGTAAACAGACATCTGCAAATCCATATCAATCTGTTTTTGCGGAGGCATTTTTTTTGTTGTTTTATAATCAATGACTTCATAATTATCTTCGTTGTCTTTATCTATGCGGTCAATGATGCCTGCCAAAACGTGATTTTCAATTTCTACTTCAAACCGCGATTCCAGATTCAAAACATTAAAATTCCACGGCTGATTTTTTTTATAAAATTTTTCCAGAATCGCAACACCGTCTTTTTGATACGTATCAAGTTGTTCTGCAGACAGAGTTAAATTATTTTTTGCATTATCCCAGGCATTATTAAAAAAGTCTATTAATTCGTTTATGGTAGGGTAGAGGGGATTGCGTTCAAACATAAACTTGAGCGTACTGTGTATTGTCGAACCAAAAACAGCTTCCACGCCCTTGGGAGCTTTTATTTTGTCTATTTCCTGAAATTTATATTTCAGCGGACACTTTTTAAATGTCTCTAATGCAGAATAAGAGGTGCGCATAATTAAAGGGGATTAAATATATAACGTCGCACAATATACCTTTTACGACATAGTATTATTATATTCTTATTATTGTGGTATCTTGGGGCCCCAGTTAATAAATTGTATTGACTGGCCGTTTTTAATTCTCTGAAGGTTTTCTATGCACGAATTCCAGATTAGTTCAACAAAAAAATCATTCCACAAATAATCTGCAGGTCCTTGCAAATAATTATTCCAGATATATTTTGCCCAGTTCCAAACATAACTGAAATTGCCCCGAAATGATTCTCCTTCTATAAAAGACCTGATGCTGAAGTTAAAATAACTCAGGACAGCGATTATAATGATTATCAATATAATTAGACGTATCATATATCAACTTTTTTGCTAAATTACTGATAATTTCGACCTGGCGTTTTTAAGCCGATTTATTGTTTCGTCCTTGCCGAGGATATAAGCAATGATAAACGGGTCTGGCGACCTTTCCAGACCAGTAAGAGCCATTCTAAGAGGCCATAAGACCTCTCCGCGGCCGTTTTGTTCTGCATATGGCATGACTGTCGTTTTTATGCCCTCTGCTGTCCAATCGCTTTCTACGATGTCGCACAATATTTTGACTAATTCATTAAGATATTCTGATGTTTTTTGCGCTGATGAATTCTTCCAAACCAAATCTTTAGGGTCATAATCATTAATATCAAACAAATATCCTATCCCCTCTTTAATGTCAGAGAATTTTGAAATGCGTTCAGCTTCAAGCTCAACAATTTTTTTTAATTTATTTTTATCAGTTGAAGCAGGAATATAATTTAACAAAATTTTTTCCAATTCTTCCTGCGGCATTTTTTTAATATACTCTCTATTCATCCAATTAAGTTTTTCTACGTTAAATACAGCGCCGGCTTTTTGCACTTTTTTAATATCAAATTTTTCTATCAATTCCTGCATACTGAAAATTTCCTGCTCCGTGCCCGGATTCCATCCAAGAAGCGCCAGAAAATTTATCATTGCTTCAGCTAGATAACCCTCGTTTTTATAATAAGAAACAGATACACTTTCGCCGTGTTTTCTTTTGGAAAGCTTGGAACGGTCAGGAGCCAAGATAAATGGTAGATGAGCATAAACTGGTCTTGGCGCGTTGATTGCCTCTTGAATTAAAATTTGCCTCGGCGTGTTGGATATTCCGTCCTCACCGCGGACAACATGAGTGACACCTGTTTCGTAGTCGTCAACCACAACCGCTAAATGGTAAACCGGCTCATTGACACTTTTGGCAATGACAAAATCTTTGAGTTCTGTTGTATCAAACTCAATCTTGCCCCGTATTAAATCATCAAATTTTATTTTTTTATTCGGATTTTTGAATCTAATAACTTCATCTCTATCGCCTTCGGTTTCTTTAGAAACATATGCTTTGCCTTCGCCAATTAATTTTTCCAGATATTTTTTATAAACATTTTGGCGCTCGGATTGCCTGTGTAAATTTTTATAATCAAGTTCAATGCCAAGCCATTTGAGATTTTCTATAATATCTTCTTCGTATTCTTTTTTAGAACGTTCTTTGTCAGTATCTTCCATTCTGAAAAGCATTTGGCCGTTGTTTTGTTTTGTAAAAAGATAATTAAAAAGAGCAGTGCGCGCATTGCCAACATGGAATGGCCCGGTGGGACTGGGCGGAAATCTGGTAATAATTTTCTCCATGCTTTTATTTTAACAAAATTGATTGTTTTTTAAAAGTTAAATTAAGATATTGACCCCCACAACTTATATTTAAGTGTGGGGGTTGACAAAAAAATGCCGTGGGTGTATAATATTGATGGAATTCTGAAAGGAGAATCCTCGTGCTCAAGAACGCTCTTTCAATCATTGCTGGATTTCTGTTCGTCTTGGGGTTTGTCCCCTACATCCGCGCTATCTTGCGGAAAGAGACGAAACCGGCAAAAGCCTCGTGGATCATCTGGGCGAGTCTCGATTACCTCGTGCTCGCGGGCATGATTGCTGAACACACGGTCAACGGCCAAATAGTTGGTGCAGTTGTCGGTGCGTCAATTGTCATCGGCCTCGCATTGAAGTACGGGACTCCGGGGTGGACAAGCCTGGACAAATTTTGCCTCGGTGGTGCCGTTCTCGGCATTGCACTTTGGCAAATGTTCAGCGATCCGGTGCTCGGCATCCTTACAGCCTGCACAGTAGCGTTCTTTGGGTCCATTCCGACATTCGTGTCGGCGTGGAAGGACCCGAGCCGCGAAGACAAGGTGGCGTGGACAATCTTCTGGGTTTCGTGCGTATGCGCGGTCATCGCAATTCCGCACTGGACAGTGGCCGATGCCGCTCAACCGATCACATTCTTCGCGATAGAAACCATCGTGACGTACACTCTGTATTTTCGGAGGAGAATCCAATGAAAGTTTTCAGGTTTGTTTACCGGGCGTGCGTGGTTGTTATCACGTTGCCGGTCGTTCTCATTCTCATTGTCCTCGGTCTTTTCGCCGAAGAAATAAGAGAACTGACCATCGACTTCACGCGTTGGGCGTGGGGGTTGGAATAGTACTTTGGGGGTCTTGGCCCTGTCGCTCGCGAGCGACAGGGCATTTTGTTTTGCACAGGGGTGTGAATTTCTATAATTTTTTTCTGTGTTATCATAACAGCATTATGGCCGAAGTTAAGCCAAAAACTAATATCCGGATTCCGCCCCATGACATTGAGGCGGAAATGTCTGTTTTAGGTTCTCTGATGCTTGATTCCAAAGCCATTAACATTATCATTGACCAACTCAATCCCGAGGATTTTTATCATCAGAAACACCAGACAATTTATCAGGCAATGACAGAACTTTACAACAGGACAGAACCCATTGATGTGCTTTCCATTTCCACCCGTCTCAAAGAAAAAAAATTGCTTAATGACATCGGCGATAATTCTTATCTCACGGAACTTGTCAATTGCGTGCCCACTGCCAGCAATGTCAAACATTACGCTGACATTGTGCGCAAAAAAGCGGTTCTGCGCAATTTGATAGAATCATCAGAACAGATTTCCCAGCTCGGTTATAATGAAAAAGAAGACATTGATGAAGTTTTGGACGAGGCAGAACAGAAAATTTTTAAAATCGCCCGCTACTCTGTCAAACAGAAATTTTTAAATATTAAACAGGCGCTTGAGGAGGCATGGGAGCGCTTTGACCGTTTGCACAAATCAAAAGGAGAATTGCGCGGAATTCCAACGGGTTTCCCAGAATTGGATAATCTTATTGCTGGTTTTCAAAAATCAGATTTGATAATTTTGGCTTCCCGTCCCTCTATGGGCAAAACCTCTCTTGCGCTTGATATGGCCAGAAATATCGCCTGCAGGCATAATATTCCTGTTGGAATTTTTTCGCTGGAAATGGCAGGCCAGCAATTGGTGGACCGTTTAATAGCAGCTGAGGCGCATGTTGATTCATGGAAACTGCGCACTGGCCGGCTTTCCACTGATGACGAATTTTCCCGCATTCGCGACGCATTAGACACACTTTCCAAAGCGCCTATTTTTATTGATGATGAATCTTCAAATAATATTCTGCAGATGCGCGCCAAGGCAAGGCGTTTGCAGGCAGAGCACGGTTTGGGTTTACTTATTGTTGATTATATTCAATTGATGGTGCCTCGCCAGAGATTTGAAAGTGCTGTGGCGCAGATGACGGAAATTTCGCGTTCATTAAAAGGCCTGGCGCGTGAGCTTGAGGTGCCTGTTCTTGCTATTTCCCAGCTTTCCCGCGCAGTTGAATCAAGACAGGACAAAAGACCAAAACTCCACGATCTTAGGGATTCCGGCAGTATTGAACAGGATGCAGACCTTGTTGCTTTTATTTATCGTGAAGACAGATATAACGAAAGCAGTGAGCGCAAAAACATCGCGGAACTTTTGATAGAGAAACACAGAAACGGTCCGCTTGGAAAAATTGAACTTTACTTTAATCCGGAAAAGGTCAGTTTTTCCAGTATAGAACGAGGAGATTTCAGTTCGTTATAATATGCTTGATAAATTAATAGAATATTTTTTGAAGTTGCCCGGAATCGGGCCAAGACAAGCTAAGAGGTTCGCTTATTTTCTTGCTGACCAGGACGAAAAATTTTTAAAAGATTTGAGTATAGAGATTTTGGATATAAAAAATAAAATAAAGCAATGCCCGTCGTGTTTTAAATTTCATGGCGATGCCAGTGAAGAATGCACAATTTGTTCCAGTTTAAACCGCGACAAATCACTTTTGGTAATAGTGGAGAAAGACGTTGACTTGGAAAATTTTGAAAGGGCAGGAGTTTATAACGGCAGGTATTTTATTCTCGGCTCTACC
>CAYTKF010000011.1:0-11119 GCA_964438405.1 uncultured Candidatus Saccharibacteria bacterium | reverse complement strand
AGATACATAGAAAAGATTTTAGAACCGTTAAAAGTTAAAATTACTCGTCTGGGCCGTGGCCTTTCAACTGGTACAGAGCTGGAATACAGCGACAGCGAAACCATTAAAAACGCGTTAGATAATAGAAAGTAAAAATTTAGAAATTAGACATTAGAAATTAGAAATTCTAACTTGAGTATATAGTTGTCTATGTCCTTGTTTTTTATGAAATCTGGTTTTGCTTTTGAATTTAATTATTGTAATCTTTTTTGCTCTCCCCTCACCCTCTATCTTGGCCGGAATTTTTGCGCCGTCTAAATACGGTTTGCCGATTTTTAAATCTTCTCCGTCTGCCATTAAAAGCACCTTATCAAAAAATCCGCCAGCTGGCGGATCGCCAGTGACTTTCTCTATTTTAATGATATCTCCGGGTTTAACCAAATACTGCTTTCCGCCCGTTTCAATAACCGCAAATTTCATAATATATAGCCATTTTAATCTATTTCTTCTGGTTTGTCCAGTTGCTCCGGTTCTATGCCTGGAGCGCCGCCTGTTATGCGCAAAACATCTTTGTCTATTTTTCCCAGCTCTTTATACGCGCTGTTATAGGCATTAACTGATGTGCTTAAATTGCCTCCGAGCTTTTTCATATAGGTTTCGTAGCTTGCCAAGTGCCTGCCGAGCTCGTCCACTCTTTTTCTGATTTCTTTTGCTGACTCTTCTATCTGTAAGGCCTTTAATCCCTGCAGAACCGTTTGTAAATAAGCCAAAAAAGTTGTAGGCGAAACAATCATTACTTTTTTCTCGCCTGCCGCGTATTGGATGAGGTCGCGCGTGTTTGATGTCACAGCCCCAATTTTATTTATTAATAGATCATAAAATACTGCTTCGGCCGGAATAAACATAAAAGCAAATTCCATCGTCCCCTCCTCAGGCTTGATGTATTTTGAAGTTTCGTCAATGCGGATTTTTAAATCCTGTTTAAAAACTTCTTCAAGCCTGCGGCGTTCGGCTTCGTCCTTACTTTCCAGGATGCGGTTGTAATTTTCAAGCGAGAATTTTGAATCAATGGGAATTATTTTATCTTTTACAAAAACAACAGCGTCAACAATTGTTCCGTCTTTAAATGCGTATTGCATCTGGAAAGTGCCGGGAGGAAGAACATTTTTCAAAACCGTTTCCAGATAATATTCTCCTAAAACTCCGCGCTGTTTGGGATTTTTTAAAATATCTTGCAGGTTTTGGAGCTGGTCGGCAAAATTAATAACCTGTTTGTTGGTTTCGTCGAGTTTGGTTAATTTTTCTGTTACGTCTTTAATTATTTTTGCGCTTTCACTAAATTGTTGCTGTGCAGCCTTTGTTGACTCGCCCATTTTCGCATCAAGTGTGGCCCTTATTTCTTTAAGCTGTTCCTGCATCATCAAGAGTGATTGTCCGCTATTGTCTATTTTTTGTTTTTTAAAAAGCAGATAAATAACCAAGGCTAGAGATATTATAAAAAGTATTAATATTATTACAAAAAAGGTTTCCATTATTTTAATAACTATAATTTTTTGTGTGTATTGACATTTAATATTGAATATGCTATCATTAGTATAATTCTGCTGGGGTACGAAAGTACCTCTTTTTTTATTTCTTCTTTATTTCCAGGCCCAATTCATCAAGCTGTTTTTTGCTTATCTCTGATGGTCCGTCCATCATTAAATCCCTGGCGTCGCCGGTTTTAGGAAAGGCAATAACTTCGCGGATATTGGGCTCGCCCTGTAAAATCATTAATAATCGGTCAATTCCCGGAGCAATGCCACCGTGGGGCGGAACGCCATAAGTAAATGCCTCAAGTAAGTGACCGAAATCTTTTTTTGCTTTTTCCTCGCTCATTCCCAAAAGTTTAAACACTTTCATCTGCAGTTGGGGGTTGGTAATTCTGATACTGCCGCTGGCTAATTCATAGCCATTGCAAACCCAGTCGTACTGGGTGCTTGTCATTTTGAGCGGTTCTGTATCAAGAAGCGGTATGCTTTCGTTTTGCGGCTGGACAAACATATGATGAACCGGCTGGATTTCGTTAGTTTGTTTGTCCGATTCAAAGCTGGGGAAATTAACAATCCAAGCAAAGGCAATTTCATCCGGGTCGTTTTTATTTTCTCTTAAATCCGGTTTGTCATTGCCGTATTTTTTCATTGACTCATGATAATCAACGCGTGGCCAAGGAGTTTTGAATTTTTTACTTGGATATAATTCTTTAACCATTACAGTCATCATGTTTTCAATAAGCGACATTACGTCTTCTTGATTTATGAATGACATTTCAATATCAAGCTGGGTATGTTCTGGTTGGCGGTCGCCGCGCGTGTCCTCGTCTCTCAGCGCCCTTGCGATTTGAAAATATTTTTCCATTCCCGCCACCATCAGTAGTTGTTTATACTGCTGTGGTGATTGAGGCAGGGCGTAAAATTTTCCATTATACAAACGAGACGGCACAACATAATCTCTGGCGCCCTCTGGCGTGGATTTTGTAAGAAGTGGTGTTTCAATTTCCACAAAACCTTTCTCCGTCAAATAATCTCTGAAGAACTTAATCATTTTATGGCGCATTCTGAGATTTTTCTGCAGGCGCGGTCGGCGCAAATCAAGATAGCGGTATTTTAACCGCAACTCTTCGTTAACTTCCATGCCGTCGGTTGTGACGTCAAAAACAGGAGTTTTTGCTTCGTTTAAAATTTCTATTTTAGAAACACTAATCTCTATTTCGCCGAGTTCTTCTTTGGCGTTAATTAATTCATCCGGCCGTTTTTTTACTTCTCCCTCAACAGCCAAGACCCATTCTGAACGGCAAGTTTCCGCCAGTTTGTGGGCGCCGCCCAGAGGGCTCTGCCCGGCGGGCGCCGCAACCATCTGCACCTTTCCAGTAGAATCTCTCAAGTCAATAAAAACAAGCTTGCCATGGTCACGCCGATTATCCACCCAGCCCTTAACCAAAACCACTTCGCCAATCTTATTTTTTAAGTCCTTAATAAACGTTCGTTCCATAAAATAATAATAGCACGCCTATTTTATTTCCAAAAGCTCCACTTCGAATATCAGAGTTGAGTTTGGCGGAATTGTGCCGACTTGCCGGCTACCATACGCCAGTTCCGGCGCAATTGTCAGTTTTCTTTTTTCCCCGATTTTCATTCCCAAAACTCCGTATTCCCATCCTTTTATCACATATCCTTGACCCAAAACAAAAGAAAACGGCTCGCCCCTGTCGTAGCTGGAATCAAATTTTATTCCGTTTTCCAGAGTGCCAAGATAATTAACAATAACCGTATTGCCGTTTACTGCAGCTGTTCCGTTCCCCTCTTTAAGAATTTCTATTTGTAATCCCGGTATATTATTTTCCATATTACTTTGTTCTTTAACCTCTTTATAAACCGGGGTATTTCTATAAAAACCGAAATAATAAACCAGCCCGGCAGCTAATAATATTAACCCAACATATAAAAATCTTTTGTTTGTAGTTATCATATTATATTCTTGGAAATAAATTTAATTTTTCTTCTTTCGACGCTTTGTTTGTTTTAATTTTTTCTATATAATTTTTTGCCAGCTCGCATTTTTCCGGCATAAACGGGGCGAGGCGGTCTAAAATAAATTCTATGCCGTAAAAAAGCGTGTTTAAAACGCTGGCCAGCTCAGGATCATTATTTTTCGCCATCAGCCACGGCTTTTTTTCGTCAATATATCTGTCCAGATTTTTTGAAAGAATAATAATTTTGTTTACCACTTCAAAAAAACGAAAACTTTCCATATTGCTGTCATAGTCTTTTTCCATTTCTATAATCCATTTTTTTATTGACTCGTCTAATGGATTTCCACCTGGAAATCCCAAAAATCCGGTTTCCAAATTTTTTGCCACTGTGCAAGTTCTTTCTATTAAATTTCCAAGCCCGTTTGCCAAATCAGCATTGTATTTTTCTGTCATTCCTTCCCATGTTAGATCAACATCATCGCCGAAAGTATTGAGGCTTAATAATATCCATCTGGTTCCGTCTGTGCCAAATTTATCAACCATTTCCTGCGGAGCAATGACATTACCTAAACTTTTGCTCATTTTTTGCCCCTTGCTGTTTATGAAACTGTTGATGAAAATTTGTTTTGACGGCAAGAGCCCGACTGACATCAACATTGCCTGCCACATGGCTGATTGCTGGCGCACATTGTCTTTGCCAGCAACCTGTATGCCTGGCCACCAGGAATTAAAATTTTCCAGATCCTCAGGCCACTTTAGCGCGGAAATATAATTTATGAGTGCGTCAAACCAGACATACATTACATGTTCTGGATCATCCGGAACTTCAATTCCCCATGGCATTTTTGACTTCAGGCGCGAGATGCTGAAATCTTCCAGACCCATTTCCACGAATTTTTTAATTTCATTAAAGCGATGTGGAGGTACAACAAACTCAGGCTGTTTTTTGTAAAGCTCAAGCAAATTTTGCTGAAATTGCGAAAACTTAAAAAAATAATTTTCCTCGTCAATAATCTGAATTTCTCTGTTTGGATGTAATGGACATTGGCCATTTTCCAATTCTGATTCTGTTTTTTCCAGCTCGCACCCCACGCAGTATTTTGTCTTGTAATTTTTTTTGTAGATATATCCGTTTTTGTCTGATGCCCGCCAAAATTCTTGTGTCGCCTTTATATGATGCTGGTCTGTTGTACGGATAAAATTGTCATAACTTAAACCAAGTATTTTTTTTAGTTCTTTATATTTTTCCGCAAGTTGGTCGCAGTAAGACTGTGGTTCAATTCCGAGTTCTTTTGCACGCTGAAAAACTTTTTGGCCGTGTTCGTCAGTGCCAATGTTAAAAAAAACGCTGTGGTCCTTGTTCCGCATAAATCTGGTCCAGGCATCGGCTCGCACAACCTCCATAGCAAAACCAATATGCGGGGCGGCATTCACATAAGCCAAAGTGGTGGTGATATAAAATTTATTTTTCATTATTTTAAGTTTAGCAAAAATGCGAGGAAAAAACAAAAAACTGCCGAGTCCCCGCCGAAGGCGGAAACAAGACAGTTCAAAAAACAAGGAGATTGCAAATTAAAATCGGAATATCTCTGCCATGTGCTGAACAGGGAGAAAAACCCGTCCGCCGTATACCTCAAGAGCCAATCGGTACTGGCGTCTCAGAGATTCCGAGGGAGTAAACGGCAAGCTATCTCGTGAATTCAGGCACATATCTATCTCTCTTTTGGCCTGTGCCAAAAAATCAACAAAAAACTTTTTTTTGTCGATATTCATCATATCGAGGGTCTCCTCATCAATGGGTATGCCAAGCCGGCTTGGCGCAATATCAATCACTTGTCTCGACATTTTAAACACCTCCTCTGGAAAGAGTATAATCTTTTTTTAAATTTTTGTCAAATCTGTTATAATTTATCTATGCACATAGATTTTTACGAATTCGGCAGGATTAAGATTGACGGCAAATATTATGACCGCGATGTAATTATTTTACCTGGTCATGTGATTTCGCCGTGGATTAAAACAAGAAGCCATTATATTGACGCCATTGAGCTTTTTGAAATTCAGGAAATTTTTGAGGAAAAGCCGGATGCAATTGTTATCGGAACTGGCTCGCATGGCGTTTTTAATGTTTCTCCTGATGTTGAAGAATTTTTGCGCGATAAAAATGTTGGATGTTTTGTTCAAAAAACATTTTCCGCCTGCGATACTTATAACAATTTAATAAGCAAAAACAAAAAAGTTGTTGCCTTACTGCATTTAACCTGCTGAAGTCATTAATTCTTTTATTTTTGATATTACTTGTCTGGAGCCGTTTTCAAGCGGAGTTTCAGAGAAAATATTAATTTTAAACGGCTTGCCGAAAATTACCTTCGGTTTTTTAATCCCGAGAAACGCCCAAATCAAATTTTTCGGCCTGATCAGATGAAATGTATTAATAATTGCAATCGGCACTATTATTGCCCCGGTTTCTTTTTCCAAATAGGCCACTCCCCTTCTGGGTTCGCCCAGCTCGCCTGTTTTTGTTCTTTTACCCTCGGGGAAAATTAAAATTTTCTCCTTGTTTTTAAGGGCTTTAACTGCATCACAAAGAGAAACGTTTAAATCCCGGTTGCTTTTGTGAATCCAGATAGAGCCGTGAATCCAGATGTAAAAAATTATTAAAAGATTTTTTATGGGATGAAGTTTAAAGTGGTCAGATGCTAAAAATCTTATAGGAAAAAATTTGGGACAAAAAAAGCCCCGCAAGCGGGACATTGAAACAGCAATCATGGAAGCGTCTATTAAACTGGCGTGGTTGGAGGCGAATATTATTGGTTTATTTTCTAGGCCGGATAAATTATCTTGGCCTTTTATCTGGAAATGCAGGAATAATTTAAGTATCAGGTATGTAGGCCAATAACTTATGCATTGGAACATTTTTGCCAGAGCGCGTTTCATATCATTTTCGCGTAAAAAATATTGATATCAGGGGTATAAAGAGCCACCAGAAAAAAGCGTTGTCTGAAGCGAATAAACTTTGAACCAACGGCGAAAAAGTAAAAACTCCTTTTGCCGGGAAAACATGGAAGAGATAACTGAACAAAAGTCCGGTCGAGGAAAAGCTCAGCAAAAACGATTTAAACCAGTTTTTTGGACCGGTATCAAAACTCGGCTCAAAAATACTGGAGAAGACAAAGGTTAAGACAACGGCTAAAAATAAAAATATTAGGGCTTCAAACCAGAAACGTTCTATCATTGTTCCGCCTTTGACTATTTTATCCAAGTAATAAAAATTTTCAAAAAGAAAACCGGAAACATAAAGAGAAAACAAAAAGGCAAGAATTCTTGCTCTGCCGGCCCAGAGCCCGTAGAAAAATCCCACTGAGAGAAAAACAAAAATAGCTACGATATCCCACGAAGGATTATAAAGCAGACTATTTATCTGTTTAACATCCAGTAAATTCACCTTAATTTATATTATATACCTTCTTTGCCCAACTCATCAACAAGTTTTTTGATTTGATGGGAAATTTTCTTGGGCGTACGCACAAATACTTTTATCATTAGGTCGCCTCTCATTGTGTTTCGCACTCCTCGTGGTACACCTCTGCCTTTGACGCGCAAAATTTCTCCGGAATCAATTCCAGCCGGTATTTTAAGCTTGATTTTGCCGTCCAGCGTTGCAATTTCTCTTTCTCCTCCCAATATCGCCTCTGAAATTTTAATATCAAGGTCCATTGTGAGATTGTCGCCTTCTCTTCTAAAAACAGGGTGCCTGGCAACATAGATTCTGGCATAGAGGTCGCCGGGCGTGCCGCCGGGCATTGCCTCGCCCATGCCTGTCATTTTTATCATCTCGCTGTTTTGGATTCCGGCAGGGATTTTTATTTTTATTTCTTCTGACTTAAATATGATTCCGTGTCCTTTGCATTGGGAACATTTTTTGGATGGAATTGCGCCACGGCTGGAGCATTTAGAACATTCTCTTAAACTGGTAAAGGAACCAAAGAAGGAACGCCGTTCTTCGTGCACACGGCCGGAGCCATTGCACACAGGACATTTGTCAATCGCAGAGCCGGGCTCAGCGCCGGAACCCTTGCATTTATCGCAGAGTGAATTTTTGGAAATTAAAACATTTCTCTCAGCGCTGAAAACCGCCTCTTCAAAAGAAATTTCCAAATCAATGGAAATGTCACGGCCGCGCTTTGTTCTTGTTCTTTGTCCTGTTTGTCCGCCGAAGAAAGTATCAAAAATATCTTCAAAATCAAAATTAACACCGAAATCTCCCCAATTCGGTCCAGCCTGTTCTCCTTGTCCGCTAAATACTCTGCCGTAGGCATCATACTCAGCGCGTTTTTTGTCATCAGAAAGAATCTGATAGGCTTCATTTATTTCTTTGAATTTTTTATCTTCGCCCTGGTTCTTGTCTGGATGATGCTTGTGAGCCAGTTTGTGATAAGCCCTTTTTATTTCCTCTTTTGTGGCGCCCTTGGAAACGCCAAGAATGTTGTAATAATCGTTCATATTTTATTTTTCTTCCACATCCGCGTCGCGCACATTGCTTTCTCCACCTTCTTCTGGAGGTTTCTTTTCGTTTTGTTGTTTATACAGTATCTCCCCGATTTTTTGCAGACTGCGGGAAAGTTCTTCGGACGCGGTTTTTATTGCGTTTATGTCATCACTGTCTTTTACTTTTTTAAGCGCTTCTATCTTTTCTTCTATTTCTTTTTTAATTTCTGTCGGTATTTTATCCGCGTTATCGCGCAAAGACTTTTCAGAAGTATAAATTAAAGTGTCAGCGGCGTTTCGAGTTTCAACTGTTTCTTTTTTCTTTCTGTCTTCGTCAGCGTGCACTTCTGCATCTTTCTTCATCTTTTCTATATCTTCTTTTGACAATCCTGATGACGCTTCTATTCTTATTGACTGCTCTTTTCCCGTTGCCTTGTCTTTTGCTTTGACGTTTAAGATGCCGTTGACATCAATATCAAAGGTGACTTCTATTTGCGGAATGCCGCGCGGTGCCGGAGGAATGCCGTCCAGAATGAATCTACCCAAGGTTTTGTTGTCAGAAGCCATTTCCCTTTCGCCCTGAAGCACATGCACCTCAACAGAAGTCTGGCTATCAGAGGCAGTTGAAAATATCTGGGTTTTGCTTGTGGGTATGGTTGTGTTTTTGGAAATGAGCCTTGTGGAAACACCGCCGAAAGTTTCTATGCCAAGAGAAAGAGGCGTGACATCAAGAAGCAGAACATCTTTTACATCGCCCTGCATTATTCCGCCCTGAATGGCGGCACCAACAGCCACGACCTCATCCGGATTGATTGATTTGTTCGGTTCCTTGCCAAAAAGTTCTTTGACTAATTTTTGAATGAGGGGCATTCTTGTCTGACCGCCGACAAGAATCACTTCGTCAATTTCATTAAACTTAAATCCTGAAGCCTCAACTGCCCGTTTTGTAATTTCGATTGATTTTTTTATTAAATTATCAGTAAGTTCTTCCAGTTTTGCCCGCGTAAATTTTATAAGCAGATGTTTGGGACCCGATGCATCAGAGGTTATGAAGGGAATATTTATCTCCGTTTCCATGGTGCTGGAGAGTTCATGTTTTGCTTTTTCCGCAGCGTCCTTCAAGCGCTGGAGGGCCAAAACATCTTTGGAAACATCAATGCCTGATTCTTTTTTAAATTCTGAAACAATCCAATTGATGATAATCTGGTCAATGTCGTCTCCGCCAAGGTGCGTGTCGCCGTCCGTTGATTTGACTTCAATAACATCATCTCCAACTTCCAAAACAGAAACGTCAAAAGTCCCTCCGCCGAAATCATAGACAGCGATTTTTTCGTTTTTCTTTTTATTAAATCCATAGGCAAGTGCGGCTGCTGTCGGCTCGTTGATTATTCTTTGAACCCTAAAGCCGGCGATTTCTCCTGCGTCTTTGGTTGCCTTTCTCTGACCGTCGTTGAAGTAAGCAGGCACAGTGATAATCGCCTCTTCTATCTTCTGGCCCAATCGTGCTTCAGCGTCATGTTTAAGTTTTTGTAATATCATGGCGGAAATTTCTTCCGGCCTGTAGCTCTTGCCAGACATTTTAATTTTCACTCCGTTGTCATCAGATGCCTCAATTTTGTAAGGGAGCAGTTTTTCGTCTCTTTTTACTTCTGCATCTGTAAAACTGCGTCCGATAAGGCGCTTAACTGAAAAAATTGTATTTTCAGAATTTGTGACTGCCTGTCTCTTTGCCAGAAGTCCCACTAATCTTTCATTTTGTTTGGAGATGGCGACAATAGAAGGAGTTGTTCTTCCCCCCTCATCGTTTTCTAAAATTTTGGGTTCACCGCCCTCAACAATGGCCATTGCCGAGTTGGTCGTGCCCAAATCAATTCCTAAAATTTTACTCATATTTTGATATTTTTACTTGGCTTGGTCTTATAATTTTGTTATGCATTTTATAACCTTTTCTAATTTCTTCTACTATAATACCTTCTTTTTCTGGGTTGTCAATTTTTATTTCGCCCACTGATTCATGTTCTTCTGGATTAAATTTTTCACCAATGCTTTTTATAATCTCTACTCCCCTGCTTTTTAAAATATTTAATAATTGCTGATAAATGTTTTCTATTCCCTTGCGCCATTCAGGATTAATTTCTTCTATTTTTTCTTTGGTGTTAAACAAACCGTCAAAACTGTCGGCCAAATCAAGCAAATCAAAAATCAGATTTTTTTCGGAAAATTTTATAAATTCGCCACGGCTCGCCTCTTCATCTTTTCTGGCATTAATAAAATCCGCCTTGGCCCTTTGCCAGCCGGCTAAATAATCTTGTTTGTCTGTTTCGCATTTTTTGAGGCGTTCGCGGAGTTTTTTTATTGTTTCGGCGCCAGCATCCGCCTCTTCTTCTATAACAATTTCATCATCGTCCATAGATATCAATTATAAAGAAAAACCCCGGGCTGTTCAAGCCCGGGACGACAATGTGCAAAAAGAAGAAATTAATATTTTTTTTCAAAAATTATTCCGCTGGGAATAAACAAAGAAAACCTGATGATTTTTTTACTTTTGACATCCATAAGAATGGATGCATAGAATCCTTCATTTTTGGCAGATTCCTCAGCCTTAACTGCGCTGGAAATACTGTCAAAAAATTTTATCCGGCCTTCTTCCCACAAATCAATTCTGGGAGAAATTTCAGCCACGGGTCCGGAAAATATTCCGATTTCCCTTAACGGCCGGGAAGATTCAATTTCGCCAAACCCCAAATTCACCAAAAGACGCAGTTCGTTTTTCGGAGTATTGGCAAAGATTTGTTCTCTTGCTTCATTTAATGAGTCAGTAAAGTGAATATTGAAATAAAACCCACTTTCCCATGCGCTTATCTTTCCTCCTCTTGGCGTCAAATCTAAAATCTTTACAACACCAAGAGAAGAAAAAAGAAAAACATCATCCTTTTTGAGAGCTACGACTTTTTGAGGGTCGGATTCAAGTACAATCTCTACTGAACCGCCCTTTTCAAAATCGTCCATCCTCCCGAATCCAAATGGTGTAATAACCCTAAACTTATGAGGCAATTTTTTTCTTGTCAATTCTAGTTCCTCCTTTTCCTAAATAACACTAACACACTTTTACTCATACCGCAAGGCCTCGATAGGGCTCTT
>CAYTKF010000010.1:0-20798 GCA_964438405.1 uncultured Candidatus Saccharibacteria bacterium | reverse complement strand
CCTGTAACATCTGCGCAGATTTCGTATTTGTGGGTACCGGCCACGGCCGTCCAGACATTATTCCAAGTTTCAACTTCAGTTGCTCCGTCAGATAAATTGCCGGTTGATTGATTAGAAGGATTAACATCCCAAGAACCATTGTTGCCAATATCAAGGCGGAATCTTGTTTGCGAAGTCGCTCCAGCCGAAGCATCCCCACTATTCCTAACTGTCCCGCTAAAAGTCACCACCTGACCCACCGTGGCAGATGTTGGAGAAAGAGATTGAACAACAAGGTCGGGTGCGGAAGGTTCAGGTTCAACTCTAAAGTCAAAAAGCAGTTCATGCTGGTGTCCATTATAAACAGCTCTGGCGTAAATTGTATTAAGATCAGGTATTGTTCCACCAGCGCCATAAACAGCTAACCATCTGATAAAACCAGGAGTTCCTTGCGCACTAACACTACTTTGATAGCCAAAAGCATCACCTTCAATATCAAATTGCAGAGATTGAGAACCGCCAGCTTTGCCAACATTTAAAGTAACAATGTAAGGAAAAGAAAGGAGTCCCGAAACACCAACATCATAATAGACAGAATTTCCTAAACCAAAGGCCGTCTGAGTTAAAGGAGAAGCATATGGTTCATAATCGTAAATTATAATGATTGATACGGCTAATTCACAATTAGTTGCTCCATTTGGAGTATAAGTCCACCCCTTACCCATAACTCCCATAAAAGAAGGGTCATACTCTACCGCAGTAACAGTTGAACCACCTATAGAAATGCTCCTAAACGGTGGTACAGCTTCGAAATAGCCACCAGTAAACCCGGCGGGTGCAGAAACAGTTGTTGTTTCTGTAACAGCTAAAGTGTTGTCTGCAACAATAACAGATCCCACAGGACAAACCTGCGCTAGTGCTTTGGGGATAAAAAGAAACAGCCAAGAAAAAATAAAAAACAGAAAAAAGATGCTTGAAACTGAAACTTTTTTATTAAATATAAATAAACGCATATATATTTTTATCGCAAATAAGTTACTGATACATCCACTGACACTATTTTAGTAGTTGCATTTTCACGAATTGTGGCCTGGGCGCGGGTTTTGTCCTTGGCGGCGGAAATATATCTGATATTTGGCTGATCTTTTATTTCATTGGTTATGGTCCAACCGTTTTTTGTAAAATAATTTTTGTAAATTGCCAAGTTTTCATCCAAAGTTTGGGCAGATTCAAAAACACGAGTGGCCTGAAATCTGCCGTCCGGAGAGGAAGCATTATAATTTTGCAGAATTCTGGCGCCGGCTTCTATGGGAATGTCATCTGGAAATTTTTCCGGAGCTTTATCAACTGGAACTTGATTAATTGTTATCTGCGGTTTTTGTGGTTGTTGTGCTTGCGGTTTTTTTATTTTTGTCTGATAAACCCACAAACCAGCCACCATGGCCATTATGAGAACAGCCATTATTAACATTTTTATTTGAGCTTTTCTTTCGCTTGATGTGTCCATTCTTAGATTAATTATATTATAACGCAAAAAACATTTTTAATCTAAAAATTGTGGATAAAAATAAAAACGCCGCCGCGAAGGTATGAAAACCTTTCACGGCGGCATAGAGGTCGCCCGCATGGGGGTTACCTCCCTCTCGTCGGCAGAGCCGATGACACATTGCGCGCGTTGCGCTCCACGATCTCGACAGACCGAGGACCGGCTACCAACCCAACCACGCTGATTTCGTTCAGCAGGTGGGCAGGCAGCACGTGCATTGATTCCAGCGACTGCCCTTCCTTGGTCGAAGACCGGCCGAGTGCCAGCTGATGGTATTCCAGTCCATCTTGGCCGTAGTACGGCACTCGAACCAGAACGCCTTCCAGACCGGGATCGGCAAACTTGATCTTAACCACGATCTGCTGATTTTCCGGTTGATGTTCAACGGTCACGACAGCCTTCTTGTTGGAGAAGGTTTGCACCAGGCCGTTTGCCTTCACGGCAAACTCGGTGTAATCCCCCGCCAGCGGGGTCATCAGAGTACGTATCACCCTGATAGGCCGAGGACTGACAATGAAGGTAACACTCTGCCAGCGACCGGAGAGCGGTCCGTTTCGGACAGCCAACTGGGTCCGGGTCCGGGTTGCCCCGTTGTCCGCGAAATTGACCGTCGCGGACAAGGCAAGCGTCTCCTCGTCAGCGACCCAGGTATAAACCTGGGTACCGTACTGAGGTGCCACCGGCGGGAGTCCAATGAGCCCCGCTACGCCGATCACCCCTTCGTTGGAGTACGACCGGATGACCGTATCCAAGTTTACCGGATTCTCCGGAAAAACCTGTGCCATGCCCGCACTCCACAGGAACGCAAGCAAAATCAACATTACAAAGAGCTTCATGACATTCCTCCTTTCTTCTCCTAGACCTACCATTTTACAGAAATCTTGTCAAGGGCCCTCCTACCGAAATCCCTCGTTGGCGCGGGACATAACCACTGCCGCGCCGAGAAGGCCAAGTAAAACCCAGAGGACGAGGCCCACCTTGGGCCAGAACAACGTAATAACCGCTAGTATTAAAATGAACATTGGTTTTCACCTCCAATTTTTAAGATACTAGAAAAAAAGAAAAAAGTCACTTGTTACAAAAATGTAAAATGTAATCTTCACTTTTTAGCTTTTATAGCGTAGGTTGAGTAAAAATCACCGATTACTGGTAAATAGCTTCCTTTTTCATTCCACTTTCCTTGGAAAAATCTTTTATATTCTATTTTACGAAACCCAGTTTTTTTCACGGCCTGCATAATTGCTTCTTTTGCGATGAATTGAATATCATGCTTCTTTGCTATTGAAAAACTTTTTGAGCCTTTTTGATAATGAATTCCACTTGCCGTAAAACAAGCACCGTTTTTCAAGATTCTTTTGGACTCTTTGATTGCATTTTCTATCTTTGGTTCATCTAATCCATGCCAAGAAGATACACTATCAAATATTCCATCTTTAAAAGGCATTTTTCTGGCATCAGCACAGATGACGGAAACTCGTTTATATTTTTTTATTTTTTTTAAAAAATACTGAAGTTCTAGGCAAGTGGAATAATCGCGCTCAAGTACAATAATTTCCCCTTTTGTTTTAGAGATGATATTCCTGAGAAACCTTCCTGTTCCGGTAGCAAAATCAAGATGAACTGCATCTTTTTCTTTTTTGATTATTGAAAGCATCCAATCCCACTCTTTCTGAAGTGCAGCATGTTCCTGTCTTGAAAAAAGACGCCGCCATATTTTGGGAATTTCTTGCTTTATTGTTGTTCTTCTTAATTTTTTTATATTTTCTGTCGATTTCCTACTCAGAGAAACAAAACAGGCGATGCCGTCTTTTATATAGAATCTTTCGCCGCACCATTCACATTTCAACTCGGCTTCAAGCACCCCTTCTTTTGTTTTCTTGTGTATCGAAGATACAAAAGTGCTGTGGCAAATCGGGCAGGCAAAATAATTTAGAACGCTAATTTTCACGTTATTATAATACTATTTTTAATTGCAACTGGCAATAAAAGGGCCCCGAGCTATTGACTAACTCGGGGCAACGCACTTACGTGCTGTGGTACTGCTAGCTACCCTTCTTCGGTGAGAAGGGAGAACCGCAGAACTTACGAGAGGTTGTCGGGCAGTTGAAGGAAAGCTCCTTCGCTTCACTTTCTGACCGGACTAAAGGCTTTTCGTACCTCTTCCTCTCTTCCTTTATTCTCTTCTTCATGGTACCTACCTCCTTTGTTTGTTGAGTATTTTCATATACTCCGCTTCTTTGCACACTCTTTGGGGCGGAGTTGTTATACTTCCAGTTTCCACTAGATTCAATCCGGGACACGGTCTGCAGTGTGCGAATAGTTCGCAACCTGCGCACTTCGGAATATCGGCGAATCTGATTGCACGAAACGACTCTAGCGCCGGTGAACTGGTCCATATCTCAAGGAACGTCTGCTCACGCAAATTCCCGCATTCTATCGGGGCTTGAACACAGGGAGTAACCATGCCATACGGCGAAATGTAGCACGACATGTGCCCCGCGCCGCAGGGGATGGAGTTAAAAACACCAGAATATCCTTGTGTGGGATCCGACTCATACTCTCTCGAGAAAATCGGATCGCTGAGAACCCGCATAACCTCTTGGTCTGTGATGTGGAACCTTAGAGGCTCTTGGGAGCCGTCAGTCTTGGGAGTAATCCGGTAGTCTGCTTGGAATTGAGCCCCTAATTCTTTGGCAAAACTATACACCCTGCCGTAGCCATTAACGTTGCGATCCATCAACACAGAAGAGATTTTTAGAGGAACACCCTCCTTTTTAAGAACATGAATAACATCCATTGTTTTCGCGAGCGAGCCCCTTTTTCTTGTGATAGCGTCGTGAATTGACGCATCAAGATCATAAACACTGAACGCAACCATTTCTGGACGCCAATCAACAATCTCTTTTACTCTTTCTATGTTTATCAACTCACCGCTTGTGAGAAGCCGTATTGCGAAGTGCAAACTTCTCGCATAAGCTACAATCTCTGGAAGATCGTCCCTCAGAAAAATCTCCCCGCCGCTTAGCGTGAGGTAAAGACTGCCGGCATCAACAAGTTGGTCAAGAATGTCTTTGATTTCATCAGTAGTACATTCAAGACGTTTCTTGCCGCCCGTGAGATAGCAATGTACGCATCGTAGAGGACATCGATAGGTAAGATCAAAATGAACAACAAGGGGTATTCTTTTCAACATTGCTTGTTCTCTAAGCGCTTCGAAGATCTCACCATTCTTATTGTTCTCTGACACTGCACACGCTTTACTATAGGGAAGGTTTTTTACCCAACCCATCGAGGTCATATTCCGAAGAGTTTCAGTTACATCGTCGATTGCTTCGTGAAGAGAAACCTCAAACTCCTCTGTAATCGTCTCTGCGATTTTCTTCGCTGGCATATTCTTTTCGATGAGCTGCCAAATCCGCGTTGCCGTAGCATTCAACATATTTAATGTGCCATGCACCAAATCTACAACAACGGCTTGCTCATCAAAAATTCTGTATGCGAGCACCGCATCGTTCTTTTGCGGAATCAAGTTCAGCACCGAACATTCTTTTTCATCCATCTGAATCACCTCCTTCCTTTGTTGGTTTGTGGATTTTCAACGAACAACCCAAATGTGCTGTTCTGATTCTATGCTACTCCGTTACCCAAAAATTGCAAATAAAACCACAAAGAATAATAAATAAATTAAATAATATTAAAAATAAAAATGGTGCCAAGTACATGCTATCGCCCGTAAGTTGCACCTTTTTACCAATAGATTATAATTTAATTAAGAAGAAAAAAATAAAATGAAAATTAGCAGCGAAACAAAGCAAAAAATTATTTTATTGTTGTCGGCCGGCTATGTCTTGGGTTTTACACGTTCTCCTAAAAATTATTTTAAAATTCTAACCAGCGTTGCCAAAAAATGGAAGAATATTGAGCGAAAAAAGTTGTTTAGAATTATCAAAGAATTTTATAATGATAGAATTGTTGATTATAAAGAAAAAAGTGACGGCACGGTTCAAATTGTTTTGACTAAAGACGGCAAACAAAGAGCACTTAAATATCAGATAGATGAAATTAAAATTAAAAAACCGGAAAAATGGGATAAGAAGTGGCGTATGGTTATTTTTGATATTCCGGAGAAAAATAAAAAAGCCAGAGAGGCATTAAGAATTAAATTAAAAGAATTGGGATTTAAAGAATTGCAAAAGAGCGTTTTTGTACATCCTTATTCTTGCGAAGACGAAATTGATTTTATTGTTGAGGTTTTTGAAATTAGACCATATGTTCGTCTTTTGGTTGTAGATTCTTTTACCAACGAGGAGCAGTTTAGATTAAAGTTCAACCTTATTTAGTTAAAATGTTTAATTAAAATGGTGCTAAGTACAGGCTATCGCTTGTACTTGACACCATTTGGGTTTGAATCGTTTTAAGCTATTGAGAAAATTGCAAATAAAATAAATAATGCTATAATGGTTTTATAAAAAACTATGAAAAAAGATATTCATCCGAAATATTATTCCAATGCCGTTATCAAGTGCGCATGCGGGAATAAAATAATTGCCGGCTCCACCAAAGAAAAAATGGAGGTGGAAATTTGTTCTGCCTGCCACCCGTTTTTTACGGGCAAGAAAAAACTGATTGACACTGCCGGAAGAGTAGAAAAATTCAAAGCAAGGCGCGAAAAAGCACGAAGCACGAAATCCAAAATCCGAAACAAATCCAAATAACAAAATTCAAAAGTTTTAAAATTTATAATTTAGAATTTTGAATTTGTTTAGGATTTAAAAATTAGAATTTAGAATTTAAAAACTATGGATTCTCAAAATTCACAGAATCAACACCAAGGAGTAATTCTCGAGATTAGAGCTGGCACTGGCGGTCATGAGGCCTCTATTTTTGCCTCTGATTTGGCAAACATGTATGTTAAATATGCACATAAACAGGGCTGGAAAGTTGCACCCATAGACGAACTTGTTTTTGAAATTAAAAGCCCTGATGTTTACAAAAAATTAAAAAATGAAAGCGGAGTGCACCGGGTTCAGCGCGTACCAATTACAGAAAAAAATGGCAGGATACACACTTCAACGGCGTCAGTGGCCATTCTGCCTATGGTTGAGCCAAAAGACATGCAAATAAAAGAAAGCGATTTGGAAGTGACATTTTCGCGCGCCGGGGGTCCTGGCGGACAAAACGTAAACAAGGTGGAAACAGCAGTGCGCATTTTACACAAACCAACCGGCATTGTTGTTTCCTCGCGGGAGGAACGCTCTCAATACGCAAACCGCGAAAGAGCACTGGATATTTTGCGTGCAAAAATTTACGAAGCGCAGCAACAAAGAGAAGACGGCTCCATAACAGAACTTCGGCGCGAGCAGGTCGGCACAGCTGACCGCTCGGAAAAAATCAGGACATATAATTTCCCGGAAGACCGCATCACTGACCACCGCATCAACAAAAAATTCCACAACATAGAAAAAATTCTGGAGGGAAATCTGGACCCGATAATAAAAGCATTCGAAAAAACTACTTCATAATTATATCTATCATGCTCTGGTATTTGGTTGCGAATTCCATTACGTCATCTCCGTAAAAGGCGTAAGCTTTGTTGTTCCAATTTGAACCCGCAAGATATTTTAGGGCTGCTTTTCTTTCCCCCACTGTCCCATTTGAAGTTGCGCCGTTGTCTTTCAAAAGAAGCGCGGCAGCCACAAACGCGTCTTTGGGGTCCCAGGGATTGGGAGGATTATGGCCCGTGATGCTTGAAATTTTATCGTCATAAAGAAGCCATGTTGTTGGCATAAACTGAGCCGGACCCATGGCGCCTCCGCAGTATCCGTACCATGCCTTTTTTGAAACCGGCATTAAATCAGGATTGAGCCCCAATGCTGAAGTAATCTGCACAAAGGCTGTGCGCTGACTGGCGCAGCGGCTGTTCGCCAAATCAACAGTCCAGTTGCCCTTGCCCACATTGGCTCCCAAATTTGATTCCTCAGTAATAACGCCCAGCAAAAAGGCCGGCCGAACCCCAGTTGTCTGCCAAGCCAAGGTGGCGTATTCCACTGCCTTTTCAAACGGAATGGACGGCGAACCAGTAAGCAAGAAGAGTTGGCTTCTAATAGTAGCTGCGCTCTTCTGGGTATCAATCAGATATTTTTGATATTTTGCCTCTTCACCCTTGGTCGCGGCCAAAATTTTCTTTTTGTCATTTTCTGCGGCAGTTATTCTTTTCTGCTCCAATTGCTGTATGGTTCTGAGCTGCAGCTGCTGGGCTTTGCGCGTTTCCAAATCCTCTTTTTCTTTTTCTGTCTGCACTTTATCGCCTCTTATTTGCACAAGAGAATCTTGAATGCCTCCCTGAAGCGTGCCAAAAGTATCTGTCACAAAAAAGTAATCAGAAAGATTTCTGTAAGCCAAAATTATCTCTATCTCCGAATTGGAATCCAATTCGTTCGTCTTCTTAATTAATTCCGCCAGCGTTTCCCTTTCTTTGTCTATTTTTGCGGAAAGATTTGTAATGGTTGTATTTTTTTGATTGATGCTGTCGGAAAGCTGGGTTATTTTGATGTTAAGCAATTTTATCTCTGCCTTCGCCTTTGCAATTTGCGCGTCCAAAATACTGATGTCGCGCTGAAGCGATGTCGCCTGTTTCTCTTTATCGTCAATAATATTGTTATAATTATCTATCTGCGCCTCAAGTTGCTGAAGCTGAGCTTCAAGCTGAGCGCGCTGGTTTATAACGGCATTGGGATCAATGACTTCGGCATGCGAATAAGTAATACATAATGCGTAAAAAGTAATAAGTAAAACTGTAGCCAGTAAAATTACGGTTAAACAATTTGCAAAATTTGATTTGCGAAGCATTTGATTTATAGCTTTTATTTTTTAGATTCCGTAGCTTCCGGTTCTGTAACTTCCTCTCCCTCCTCTTCTTTCTTACCTCTCTCTTCCACCTCAATATCTTCCATGCTTATGGGTTTCTCTTCTATAACTTCTTCTTTGTGCGCCTCAACAAGTACAACCACTTCGTCTTCTTTTGCGATAATTTTTACGCCGGCTGGCAATTCAATATCTTTTATAAAAATCTGGTCGCCGATATTTGCCAGTTTGGAAACATCAATCTTAAGTTCGTGGGGCAAATCTTTTGGCAAAGCCTCAATCTCAATATTATGCAAAACTTTAATGAGTACTCCACCCTGCTCTTTTTCTGCCGGCGAAGCGCCTTCAAAAATCAAGGCAACTTCCGTTCTGATGGACTTGTCCATTTCCACAATATAAAAATCGGCGTGAACTGGCTCATTGGCAATCGGGTCAATATCCACGTCCTGTATAAGCACATTTTCCGTTGCGCCTGTTTCCGGATTTTTTATATTAATAAGAGTTGATTCGCCTGCCTCTTTCAAAACTTTTTTAAAATTTTTCAAATCAACAAAAAGCGGAGTTGTCTTTTTCCCTTTGCCGTACAAAACAGCGGGCATTTTCCCCTCCTTTCTGGCAACTTTTAATTTTTTACCGAAAACATTGCGCGTTTCCGCAACAAGATTAAGCATTTTAAAAGTATAGCAAAATTAATTCATTTTTACAACATTGGCTGGAGTTTTGCCTCCCAGAAATTCTATTATGTTTTTTGCTGCCAGTTCTGACATTGCGCCCCTTGTTTCTTCTGTGGCAGAAGCGATGTGAGGAGTTAAAACTACGTTTGGCAAATCTTTTAAACCTTCCGCCATTTTCGGTTCTTCCTCGTAAACATCAAGAGCCGCTCCCTTTATCTCATTGTCTTTCAACGCCTGAACAAGAGCATTTTCATCAATCACCGGCCCGCGCGAAGTATTAACCAGATAAGCGGTTTTTTTAATCATCTTCAATTGCGCATCGCCGATTAAATGTTTTGTTTCCGGAGTGAGCGGAACATGCACGGAAACAAAATCAGATTCTTTTAATAAATCTTCCAAATTTTTATATTCAAGATGATATTGCTTTTCCAATTCCTCATTTCTTTTTAAATCATAATAAATAATTTTCATTTCAAAGCCATCGTGCATTCTTTTTGCAACAGCTGCACCGATTCTGCCAAGACCAACCAGGCCCAAGGTTTTTCCAACCAAATCATTTCCCAAAAAAAGCATGGGCTGCCAGCCGACATATTTTCCGTCGCGCATAAACTGGTCAGCTTCAACCACGCGTCTGGCAATTGCAAAAAGCAAAGCAATGGCTTGCTCCGCAACGCTTTCTGTAAGCACGCCCGGAGTATTAGTTATGGTAATCCCCCTTTCCGCAGCTGCTTTCAAATCAATGTTATCAATGCCAACAGCATAATTGGCAAAAATTTTGGCAGTGGGCACTGCGTCAAAAACTTCTGCATCAATTTTATCCGTCAGCAAACACAAAACCGCGTCATAGGGTTTGGCTTTTAAATTTGAAATTAATTCCTCTTTCGTAAGCACGCCATCTTTTTCACTCACATCAACCTCAAAACCTTTTTCCTGAAGCATTTTTATACCGGCCTCCGGGATTTGCCGTGTTATAAATATTTTCATGTAAAAATTGTTTTTCTAATTTCTTCCGCAATTTTCAGCGGGTTTTCGTTTTGCCAGACATTACGGCCCACTGCCACGCCGATGGCACCGGCTGACATCACATTTTTTACCACTTCTAAAAATTCTTCATCAGAAACTTTTGGTCCGCCAGAAAGCACAACCTTTGTCTTTCCCGCGCACTGCACTGCCCATTTAAAATTCTCTAAAGAGCCGGAATATTTTATTTTGACAATGTCTGCGCCCAACTCCAACCCAACTCTTGCAGCATAGGCCACAACTTCTTTTGTAACATCATTGACAATATCCTTTCCCCGCGGGTAAACCCAGGCAATGGCAGGAATTCCTCTCTCGTGCGCCTCTTTTACCACATTGCCGAATTCCTTAATCATTTTTGCCTCAAACTGCGAACCGGGGTAAATCGTATATCCAACTGCAGATGCGCCGAGCCTTATTGCCTCAGCCACGTCGCATTCCTGTGGAGAAAAAGCCTCGCCCTCGTACAATTTTGTCTTGCCGTTTAATTTTAAAATCAGCGGGATTTTTTTGCGGAATTGGGAATTAGTATAATATTTTTCAGTAAGGCCCTTTTGCAAAATAATTGCTGTGAATTTTCCTTCAATGGCAATCTCAATAATTTTATTTGGGTCAAAATTTTTTAAATTAAAATCTTCAGGCCCATGCTCCAAGCCCTGGTCATAAGCCAAATACATGGCCTTTCCGTTTTTTGTTATTTTGGATAAACTAATCATAATTTTATAATTCCTTTGTCAAAATTCTGAATGAGCATCTCTTCCATTTTTTCTTCGCCAAAATATTCGGAAAAAATCTTATTCCACAATGCCTCCTGATGATGATACAAATATTTTATCATTTCCTTTTCTTTGAATAAAGACATGACAGTGTCAAGAAAATTAAAGCTCACCAGAATATCAATGCCGGCGTCGTCTCTAAAAAAATCCCCGACGGGCCCCATGCCCTGCCAGAAGCTGAAATCAAGGCCGAACTTCTTGGAAAACTTGGCAATATCTCTCTCGGCCTTAAACCAGTGAACCGCCTCTGGGTTTACATGCGGGTAAAAAAGGCGCCAGTCATATTCATCATCTTTTGCAAGATAACGTTGAACTATAAGCCAGGTTGAACCCATATTCTCTTCTGGTGGCCGATTATTAAGCACATCTCCGCGCAAAGAGGCGGTAAATTTCCGGGCAAAATTTTCCTCTGCGGAGAATTTTTTAAATAAATCAGAATAAAATTTTATTTCGTGAAAATAGTGCAGAGCCAGAGAAAAATCATTCAGCGTGGCGCCGGGAATTTTGATATCAACCGGTATTATAAAAACAAAACCGAGTTCTTTGAGATGACTGAGATTGTGGTATTTTTTTTCTACAAAATGTTCTGCGGCCTTGATCCATTTTTCGTTAAGCGCATGGCCCCTTATTTCTCTTTCTTCAAAATCATCCGGGGTTAAATTTTCGTATGGCTTAAAAAAAATATTGTTGAGCCATTCCATATCTTCTATAAAACGCAGGCCGGCAAAAATTTCAAAAATATCTTCTTTTTCCAAAAGTTCCTGAACATTAGAATAGCCCAAAAATTCAAGAATTTTCTGTGGGGGATTAAGCGACACCAGCTCCCGCGCCTTATCCAATTTTAAAAACATTCCTGTGCCGACATCAGCCGTTTCTTTTGCCAGATCAATCATGTTTTGAAAACTGGTGATTAATTTACCAAGAGCAATATCATCTTCGCGGATTCTGTCTATCAGGCTGGAATATATTTCTCCTGCCCTCATATTTTCATGGCGAAAATCCAGCGCATCTAGGGCGTATTCAATTCGCTTTTTATTGCTGTCAAAAATATTTTCCAGAACACCTTTTTTGCCGGTGATGCCGGAAAGTTTCTCTTCAACAGTCCTCAATACGTCCCTGTCTGTCCTTAAAGTTTTCGCAATTTTTTCGTAAGAATTATTCTCCATAAAATAATTATAACATAACTGCCCTAATTCTTCTCACTCCAGAAGAAGATGATTCTTCTTTTATAATTTTAAAATGACTTAATTCAGAGGTATTTTTAGCATGCGGGCCTCCGCAAATTTCCCGACTGAAAGGAGGTCCGCCTTGGGCGGATTGGATTGTATAAACTCTGACTCGGTTAGCGTATTTCTTTTTAAAAACTCCTGTGGCACCGATTTTTTTCGCCTCATCCAAACTCATTTCTTTAAAATTCACTTCCAGATTTTCTTTTATTTTTTTATTGACCATATCTTCAACTTTTTTAATTTCTTCGGGTATCATTTTTTGAGGATGGGAAAAATCAAAACGCAGGCGCTCGGCTGTAATATTTGACCCGCGCTGTTCCACATGCTTTCCCAAAATTCTGCGCAAAGATTCCAGTAATAAATGGCTGGCAGTATGATATTTAATAACCTTATCAGAATGGTCAGCCAAACCGCCCTTGAACATTCCTTCGGACGCAGTACGCGAAAGATCCTGATGTTCTATCATTTGCTCTTTAAATTTATTCAAATCCAGCGTTTTTCCTTTTTCTTTTGCCAATTCCTGCGTCAGTTCTATTGGAAAACCATAAGTGGTAAAAAGAATAAACGGGTCAGTACCCCTTTCAAATTTCTTCAACCCCCTTCCCAGGGTTTTATTAAATTTTTCCTCTTCTCTCTTCAGCTCTTCCAAAATTTTTTCTTTATCTGCTTTAAGCTCGGGATAGACATCTTTATAAATTTCGATTATTTTCTCTGCAACGCCTGTTATTTTACCATGACGCATTGCACGTCTGATAAGCCGGCGTAGCACATAACCGCGTTCAATATTAGACGGCACAACGCCGTCAGAAATCAAAAATACCGACGCCCTTATATGGTCAGAGATAATTCTTGATTCTATCTGCGGGAATAAATCCGTTTCAAAAACATTTTTTTTGTTCTGGACAATCATTGCCAGCCTTTCCAAACCCATACCTGTGTCAATACCAGGTGTTTCCAGTTTTTTCAGCGTGGCATCTGAGTTTTTATAATACTCATTAAAAACCAAATTCCAAATTTCCATGCCGTTAATATAAATTTCCGTTGTCGGACCGCAGGGGCCTTCATTGCCTGTCGGACCCCAAAAATTGTCTTTTTTGCCGGCCTTTTTTACTTCCAAAGAGGCGTCGATTTCTTTCCAAATTTTTTCTGATTCTTCATCAGCCGGCAATTCCTCAAAAATATCTCCCTCAAAAACAGTTATATAATCAATTTTTAATCCCAAAATTTTAGTTATAAATTCATGCGCGTATTGTATGGCCTCTTTTTTGAAATATGAACCAAAAGAAAAATTTCCCAGCATTTCAAAAAAGGTCAGGTGTGATTCATCTCCGACTTCTTCTATGTCAGAAGTTCTGAAACATTTTTGGCACGAAGCGACACTGTTTCCGTACGGCGATTTTTCACCGGTATAATATCTTTTAAACTGCTGCATGCCAGCAGTTGTAAAAAGCACTGTCGGGTCAGTCTCAACCGGAATCAAAGACGCGCTGGGAATAATTTTATGCCCTTTTGACTTGAAAAATTCCAGAAATTTTTTTCGGAGCTCAGCGGAAGTCATAAAAATATTATAACAAGAAATAATAAAAAGAAAAATTTGACAAATTTTACAGATTTGATATGATAGTAATTGAAAGGAGTTCGTTGTGGACACGATTGAGTGTATTCTGACGTTGATGTTGATAGTTGTAGCAGCGGGTGCGCTGTTTCTTGTAAGCATCGTGCCCGTGCGCCATATCTGTACGATATTGTGTATCGTACTGGTAGGACTAATCGTCCTGCACCGACATCGGCAGAATCGGCAAGGCAATGAGTAGCGCCATGACGGCACAAGGGTTCAAGGCGCGCCCTCCGGGACGCGCCATTTCTTTTTAATTATTTTATAATCCCCCCTCCCAACATTTCTTTTCCATCATATAAAACCAAACTTTGACCGGAAGTTACGGCGCGTTGGGGTTTTGTAAAAACCACGCGGATTTTTGCTGATTTAAATCTGCGCTGATCAGCGCTGATAATCTGCATTAATCTGCAGGATTGCAATGGTTGGCGGTAACGGATACGGGCTTTGTAGATTTTGTCTGGTTTTGGTACTTTGGTGTTAATCCAATTTACATCTCTTATTTTCACTTCTTTTTTATAAAATTTTTCTTCGTCTGCTTTATCAGCCACTATCAGCAAATTTTTCTTGGCATCTTTGGCAACTATATAATATGGAATACCGCCGCCTCTACTCAAACCGTGGCGCTGGCCAATGGTATAAAAATTAACGCCATTATGCTCGCCGACAATCTTATTTTCAAGATTAATAACTTTTCCCTTTCTCGGCTTAATATATTTTTTAAGAAAATCCATGATGTCAAACTCGCCGATAAAACAAACTCCCTGGCTATCTCTTTTTTCCGCTGTTGACAAATTATTTTTCCGCGCGATTTCCCTCACCTCGGGTTTTGTTAAATTTCCGATTGGAAATAAACAATACTTCAACTGTTTTTGTGTCAATGTCCAAAGAAAATACGACTGATCTTTATTTAAATCTTTTGCCTGCAATAATTTATTTTTATTTAACTTTACGTAATGTCCAGTGGCAATATAATCTGCCCCCATTTCCAATGCTTTCTTGAGAAACACTCCGAACTTGATATAACGGTTGCACATTACATCAGGATTGGGCGTTCTGCCGGCCTTGTATTCACGGATCATATAATCAACAACTTCTTTTTTGTATTCTTTTTCAGCGTCAATGGTTATAAACGGAATATCAAGCTTGGCGCAAACGCGCATGGCATCTCTTCTATCTTCTTTCCACGTGCAGTCAAAATTACCGTACCAGCCCTTTATAAAACAACCCACTACATCGTAGCCTTGTTTTTTAAGAAGTAAGGCCGTCACAGAGCTGTCCACTCCGCCTGACATACCAACAAAAACCTTTTTCTTCATCTTAGATATTTTGCCTTATTGGCGTTTTGTTCATCAAGAGTTTTGGCATAGTGAATATTGCCCTTTTTGTCTGAAAGATAATACCAATATGGAGATTCAACTGGATTTTTTGCCGCGTTTATTGCCTTGAGGCCCGGATTGCAGATTGGCGCCGGTGGAAAACCTTTATATGAGTAAGTTTCCGGGACGCTGTCAACCTGAAGAGGCATTCCAACTTTTATACGTTTCCATAAAATTCCGGAAATTATTTCCATATCTTCTTTTGTCTTTGCCTCTCTCTCTAAAATAGAAGCCATGATAAGAATGTCATCATCTATCTTCCCAATTTTCTTATAAAAATTATCTCTCATTATTTTTATGATATCAGTTTCATCTTCAGTGCCAGTTAAAAAATAAGTATCTGGGAAAAGACGGCCCTCGCTTTTTGAGGCTAAGCTCAAAAAATTATTGACGTCAAAATTTTTAAAAACTTTAAATTTCCCCGCAATATCCTTTAAATCATAACCTTCCGGAATAGTTACTCTGAGAGGCACAAGCGCAAAATTATTTAGTTTTTCTGTCTGGGAAAAATAAAACCAGCACAAAAGAACAGCGATAAAAAGAATAAAGGCGGTAAATATTTTTACTTTTGAATTTTGTGATAACGGCATTTGATTTAAACCGGCAGATTGGTCGGGGCCTCACCCTTCTTTGCCTCAATTCTGCCCAGTGTCGGCGTCTCTGCAACGCGTCCCGGAAAATGATAAATTGTGGCCAGCTCTTCGGTGTTTAAAACAAAAGACTTTCTGTCATACGGCATATAAAAGTAAGAACGCTGACGATAGGCATCAATTATTTTAGCCTTTTTTGCATTGGCCCTCCTTTCTCTAAAAAGATAAGCTGTGCCGGTTGTGTTAATTGGCTTAAAACCATTCAAATTCAATGCATTAAACTGCTTCATCACACCTATCAACGATATAAAATTAATGGCGTCAAAACTGTCCTTGGGAGAAAAATATATAGTTCTTATGCCAACATCAAAACCAAGTTTGGAAACATCGCGCTCAATGGCCTTGATGATATCCTGCTCTCCGCTGGTCATTCTAGAAATTCCTCCGGTAACTTTTCCCTCTTTATCTTTTATCTCCTTTTCTTTTACCAATTTTGCAATAAGTTTCTTGCCCTCGTCTTTCCATTTCTTTTTTGTTGCCCTGACTAAAATCTGCATCCAAACCTGCTCGCTCTGCTTTATGGAACCCATAAATTCCAAAATGGCGGTTAGCGGGTCTGTCTTTTGTTCTTCTTTTGTCAATAATTCATGCAGGCCGTAATCAATATAAGTTTTAATGGGATAGGCATCCTCAGCACTCAAAACAAATTCTGTTCCCGCGCAATTCCACTCCGCGCCGAAACCCTCCTTAAAAGCGTTTTTTGTATAATCATCAACTTCCTCTATTTCCACATCCGGATACTGGGCGTAAATTTGAGCCTCAACCAAATTGCGGAAAAATTTTTGCGCATAAATATAAAAATGAATATTGCCTCCGATGCTTACAATTTCCAAACTGAACCAAGACCTTAGAAACCCCCTCCATAATCTTTCCCATAAAAGTCCGTCGTATGTCTGATGAAGCATATTCAAAACCATTTCCATGGAACGCGGGCCCTTATAAATCTCCCGGGGCAATTTTATTTCCAAGAGAGACCAATTAAGATTGCTGATATACTTAGAATGTATATAGTAATTCCAGAGCTTCCATAAAATCCAAACCAAAATTATGGGAATCCAAAGAAGCTTGGCATTCCAAGTGAGCAGAACCAAATCTTTCAATAATATCAGCGCCTGATTATACGATTGCATACTTGCCCTCTTTATTTCTTCTAAAGAAATCGCGGTTGTGCAAGTTTATCAAAATGGTATTTTCTTTTATATATCTTTCTTTCAAGACTGATTTGACTATGTCTTCCTTTTTCATGGGACCGTTTGTTTTAATAACTTCTTTTATGACATCCCGCGCAGTGCCCGGCCGGTATCCCCAATCTTTTAGCGCATAAAGTCCTCTGCCGACAAGGACAAATCTGTCATCTTTTATGAGTTCATTGTGGACCGTTGCCAAATGCGCGCTCTTGGAAAAATTTTCTTTTATGTTTTTTGCAACTTCGGAAAAGTGCATGGCTGATCCCTGTTTTCTCAATATCAAAAAAGTAAGGTCTTTTACTCCCCTGGGACTGATGCTCGGCGAAGAAGAGAGGCCCCACTCGCCCATGGGGTTGCTGGCTATGACGTGAGAGAGATTAAGCCATGACCTTAAAATTTCTTCGTTGACTTTTTCCTGAACAATTTTTTCCGCCTTTTTATTTAAAATATTTAGAATCTCGCTTTCCGAAATGATATCATCTTCATTAATTTCGCTGTGAAGCTGTCTTAAGGCATTATGAATTTTTTCCGCCGCATCGTCATCAACGGTCCAGCGGTGGTTAAATTCTTCATCCTCCTTAAACTTTTTAAAATCATCACCCAAAACAAGCAAAAAATAAATATGATTGGTCACTGCCGGGTCGCTACTCAAAGATTCAAGAATTTCTTTTTCCGACAGAAGTCTGCCTTTTTTGCTGATTATGTCTTTCAATTCCAAAAGCGCCTCTTCAGCCGAATCCATTGCCGGACTTTCCTTTATTGAATTGACGGCAAAATTGACAATCTGCCTGACGCGCTCACGGGTGATGCCGTATTGCTTGCCAATGGCATCAAGTGTCTTTTTTTTGTTGGAATTGCCAATGCCAAAGCGCTGCGAAAGAATGTCGCGGTTTCTGTCCTTTAAAACAGACGTAAGATTATTGGTAATGTTAATTGGTTTAAAATTTATAATTGTCATTATATTACTATATTTATTAATCTGTCCGGAATATATATTATCTTCCGGAGCTTTTTGCCTGTTATATATTTTCTAACATTTTCCCTTTTCATTGTCAACTCCTCTGCCTCTTTCTGTGGAATTCCGGCTGGAATGCTGAACCTATCGCGTACTTTGCCGTTAATCTGCACCACTAATTCAAATGTTTTTTCTTGAATTTTCTGCGAATCATATTTGGGCCATTCTGATATGTGGATAGATTTTTTATTGCCAAACTGATGCCAAATTTCTTCTGTGATATAGGGCGCAAAAGGAGCAAGTAATTTAATTAATAATTCCAAATTTCTAATTTCTAATTTTTGTTCTTTTTCTAGTTCGTTAACTAAAATCATTAAAGCGCTGATGGCAGTGTTGTATTTTAAGTTTTCAATATCTTCGGTAACTTTTTTAATGGTTTTATGAATGATATTTTCTAAAGAAGCAAGATTTCGCTTTTTGGAATCCTTTCCCTCTATGACTGGGATGGAAGAAAGCGAAATCTTGCTTCTTAAATTCCAAATTTTATTTAAAAATCTTGTGATGCCTGCGATGCCAGCGTCGCGGAAATCACCACCCTGGTCAAACGGGCCCATGAACATCAAATACATTTTTAAAACATCTACCCCGTAATTTTTAATATAATCATCGGGGTTGACCACATTGCCCTTTGATTTGGACATCTTGGCGCCGTCCTTGATTATCAAACCATGCGCTCTGAATTTTTTTATCGGCTCTTCAAAATCAACCAATTTCATATCGTGCAATGCCATTGCCAAAAATCTCACATATAATAAATGCAGAACAGAATGCTCTGCCCCGCCGATATACATGTCAACAGGACACCATTTTTTCGTGATATTTTCATCCCAGGCTAATTTTTTATTTTTTACTGACGGATAACGCAGATAGTACCAGGCGGAATCCAGAAAAGTATCTGAGACATCTGTTTCTCTACGAGCCGGGCCTTCGCATTTGGGACATTTTGTTTTATAAAATTTTTCAATTGTGGCAAGAGGGGATTTGTCTGTGCCAGTTGGCCTGAAATTTTTTACTTTTGGCAAAAGCACCGGCAAATCTTTTTCCTCAACCGGCTGCCATTGGCACTTATCACAATAAATCATGGGAATCGGCGGACCCCAATAACGCTGTCTAGAAATCAACCAGTCGCGGAGATGATAATGAACTTCTTTTTTTGCTCCGATTTTTATAATTATTTCATCAGAATCAACAATTGGAGCATTGCTGAATGCTAAATTAAATTTTTTGGCGAATTCGGCGTCGCGTTCGTCATGAGCCGGTACGGCCATTATTGCGCCGGTGCCATAAGTGGAAAGCACATAATTTGAAACCCAAATCGGGATTTCTTTTTTTGTGGCTGGATTAATGGCCATTATCCCTTTTAATTGGACGCCGGTTTTCTCATCAGAATCCGGCTTGATATTTTTTATATAATTTTCAACTTCTTTGAGATTTGAGATTTGAGATTTGAGATTTGAGATTGCTTTGTGTTCCGGCGCCAAAACCAAAAACGTCGCCCCAAAAATCGTATCCGGCCGAGTTGTAAAAACTTCAACTTGAGACTTGGAATTTAAAACCCGAAACTTTATTTCTGCTCCTTCGGAGCGCCCTATCCATTCTCTCTGCGCGATTTTTATTTTTTCCGACCAGTCTATGACATCAAGATTTTTTAGTAATTTCTCAGCATATTTTGTAATTTTAAAAAACCATTGTTCCAGTTCTTTCTTCATAACCTCCGTTCCGCAACGCTCACACTTACCGCTCTCTACCTGCTCGTCAGCCAAAACTGTTTTGCAGGAAGGGCACCAATTAACGCTGGCTTTTTTGCGGTAAGCCAAACCAGCCTTGAACATCTGGATAAAAATCCATTGCGTCCATTTGTAATATTCCGGGTCGTAAGTTTCCAGCCGTTCATTCCAGGCGAAACCGTTGCCCATCATCTGAAGCTGTTCGTAAAATTTTTTTTCTGAAATTTTTGCCTGTTCTGCGGGATGCCTGTTGGTTTTTATTGCGTAATTTTCAGAATGAATGCCAAAGCCGTCCAAACCGATTGGTTCAAAAACATCATAGCCCTGCATGCGCTTATAACGTCCGTAAACATCAGCGCCGGTAAAGGCGTACATATTGCCCACATGCATTCCCTCGGCAGACGGATACGGAAACATCATCAGGTTGTAGAACTTGTTTTTAGTTTTCTCAAAATTCGGTTCGTAGATTTTTTCTTTAAGCCAAATTTTCTGCCATTTTTTTTCTATTTTTTTATGGTTGTATTCCTTCATCTTTTTCCCTGAATTTTTTAATGCCAAGTCCGATGAGAACTATCAATACTGCGCCAAGAATGAAGAAACGCAGATAATCGTTCATGGCTGACCAGTAGCGCACAGTGCCGATAAAAAGAGAAATTAAACCTCCGAAAGAAAGCCCGAGAGAAACCGCCTCTGAAATGGTGATTAAAAATCCGGCCACAATGGAAACAGTGCCTGCAATAATCAAAACAACAAAAACATTGCGGTCGTAAACTTCTCTCACTGCCTGATAATCTTTGTCGCAGGTAAAAGTCGAATTGCAATAGCCCCTTGGTTCAACAACACCAGCAGGAACAGGCTTCACATAGTAATTCGAATTGTCGCTCCAGAGACCGCCGACATTCTGACATTCCTGCTGAGTGGAATATGTCTTGGACATAATTTCCGGTTTGCAGAAATCATCATATCTTGGGTCATTATAGAAAGTCTTTATGCCGTAATTAAAGAATAAATTGAGCACAATAATAATGCCCAACACAAGAATCATCTTTTTTAAATTAATGCGTCTCATAATAAATACATTATAACAATTTTTTAGAATTAAAAAAGCCCCATGCGTCATACAGACCACATGAGGCCGAG
>CAYTKF010000009.1:0-26271 GCA_964438405.1 uncultured Candidatus Saccharibacteria bacterium | reverse complement strand
CTCTGGTGAAATGGCAGTGCGACTGCACCGCTGAAGCGGACGGAGAAGAAAGTCGGCTTTGTTCTGTGAAGCCGTCCGAATCCTGTCCTACTAGTGCTGCCCCGCTAACTATTACTGGGATTGACGTCCGACATCTCCTATGGATGACAAAGGAATGGACCATAGTCGATCACATTTTTTGGACAACAAACGTGCCAGCTAATTCTTACATAGAATACGGACTGACAACTTCCTATGGTTTTACGGCGGGATACACAGCTTCACCCACTTCTCCAACAACACAACATGGAACAAATGGGTTACCCGACTTACAGCGTAATACCACTTATCATTTCCGGATCATAGCTGAAGATGCTCAGGGCAACAAAATTGTTTCAGACGATTATACTTTTACCACAGGATTGTAAAAGGGTATAATAAATTCATATGAAAATTATCAAAAAATTAAAATGGGTTTTGCTCGTAATTTTAATCGGAGTACTTGGACTCCTCTTGAATGAAAATTTCATTCATCTTTATATTTCCAAAATCATATTTTATTCAATTTTGGCCTCGGGAATAATACTGGCGATAATCACTTATTTCATTCGGCCGTTCAGGCAATATGGAATCCATAAATTTTTACTCGCCCTAACTATCGGCCTTTTGCTCATTCCTTATTTAGGTTTAATAAAAGGCTACTCTAATATTTTTGCCAAAGATCAAGCCGGCGTAGTGGCAAAGGAAATAAGATTCAAAATCGTCAAAAGGGAATTTAAAAAAGAAGGTCAAGATGTTTGGGATACAGCCATGACTGATAGACAAGTCACTCTTTATCCGGGGAAAAATTGGGTTTGGCTGGGAAAACAGGAATTTTGTCCTCTTGGTTACGATAGGCAAAGAGGAGTAGCAGAAATAGAAACCGATGTTTATTGGGACCAGAATTTAGTTTCGCAGGAACATCCTGATTGGGAAGTTCCCACTCTGGGAAAGAACCCCGATGTTATAAAATCAGAAGATTTGGGTGGAGGAAAATATTTCATAACTTTTTTCTATCGGGTGGAAGATGAGGGGCCAATTTTTAAACCGGAAGGCTGGGGAAAGGGTTCGGAACCCCCAATCTGTGTCTCCCCAGATATAGGTATGGACTTTATTATTGGCGAAGACGGCCAATTTCTGAGAAACACCTTCCATCTTTTGTTTCCCGAACCTATAGGCGATAAAATAATAGAAGTTCCGTTATAAACCAAACTAACTAAACAGGTTCTAACATCGTCCATAAGAGTGCAATTCAGTCCCCATGGTTCAATGGATAGAACATAGGTTTCCGGAACCTAAGATAGGGGTTCGATTCCTCTTGGGGACAAAATAAAAACCAACTCCGCCACTGGCGGGGTTGGTTTTCTGTCTAGACAGAAAATTTTATCTCACTGCTTCTTTGAGGGCCTTTGCTGCTCTGAATTTCGGAACTCTCATTGCTGGAACACTGACCATTGCTCCAGTTCTCGGGTTTCTGGCCTGGCGCGCCTTTCTCTGTTTGGTGACAAAAATTCCCAAACCAGCAATTGATACTTCATCTCCTTTTTTTAATGAGGAAACGATTGTGTCAACCATTGCATCAACAGCCTGCTCCGCGGAAACTTTTGTTCCTCCAAGCACTTTGTTAACTACTTCGACTATTCCTGCTTTATTCATAAAAATATTAAAATAATTTAATAATTAATTCGACCTGCCTGCCGGCAGGCAGGCCATTATTTTCTGCCTATTAATTATAGTTTAAGCCATTTTTATGGCAAGAGGTTATCTTGCGTATTCCACAATCCTTGTTTCCCTTATCACATGAACTTTTATTTCGCCGGGATATTTAAGATTCTGTTCTATACTATCAGCTATATTTCTAGCCATTTTTTTAGCCTCAAGGTCGGAAATTTTGTCAGGTGTGACAAAAATTCTTATTTCTCTTCCCGCCTGAACAGCATAGGACTTTTCCACACCCTCAAATGAATTAACAATATTTTCCAAATCTTCAAGCCGTTTAAGATAATTTTCCAAAGTGTCGCGGCGAGCGCCCGGACGAGAACTGGAAATGGCGTCTGCAACCTGAATAATAATCGCTTCCAATATCTCATAAGGATATTCCTCGTGGTGCGCCTGCATGGCCTGAATAATTTTTTCATTCACTCCTATTTTTTGCAAAATCCTTCTGCCTATTTCAACATGGGTTCCTTGAACTTCGTGGTCCATTGCCTTGCCAATGTCATGAAGAAGCCCGGCTGCCTTGGCTATTTGTTCGTCTGCTCTCAATTCTGCGGCCAGCATTCCGGCGATATGCGCTACTTCAATGGAATGCTGTAAAACATTCTGGCCATAACTGGTTCTGAAATAAAGACGGCCCAAAATAGAGAGAAGTCGGGGGTCAAGATTTATAACACCTGTTTCATAGGCAGCAGCTTCGCCTTTTTGTTTAACGATTTTTTCTATCTCGCTTTTTGCCTTTTCAACAGTTTCCTCGATTCTTGCCGGCTGGATCCTGCCGTCCAGAATCAAATTCTCCAGAGCGATTTTGGCAATCTGTCTGCGAACCGGGTCAAAACTAGAAATGACAATAGAACCTGGTGTATCATCAACAACTATTTCCACACCAGCAGCCCTTTCCAAGGCTCTGATATTTCTGCCTTCTTTACCGATTATTTTACCCTTAATATCATCCGAAGGGATGGTCACCGTGGCTGTGGTTATCTCAGAGGCTGTGGAAGAAGCCAAGCGCTGAATAATAGAAACCAGTATATCTCTTGCCCTTTTTTCAAATTCATCCTTGCCCGAGGCCTCTAATTTCTGAATTCTGTTGAAAATATCTTCCTCGTTTTCTTTTTCCACCAGGCTAAAAAGTTCTTTTTTGGCATCTTCTTCACTCAAAGACGAAATTTTTTCCAGTTCTTTTTTTCTCTGCTCTTCTATTACATCCAGCTCTTCTTTTTTCTTTTTAATTCTTTCTAGTTTTTCTTGTAAATCCTGCTTTTCTTTTTCAACCCCCACTCTTTGTTTTTCTATACCTTCTTCTTTTTGCAGTAATTTTTCCTCCAGTTTGCGAATCTGGAGCATGGCTGTTTTTTCCTCTTGTTTTACGTTTTCCAAAAGAGTCTCTGCCTTTTTTGCAGCCTCTTCCAAAGCCGCCTGGGCCTTTGTTTTGGCGTCTAAAAGAAGTTGTTTGGTTTTTATCTCAATTGAGCTTTTCTCTTGGAGAAGAAGAAGTTTGTGGAGAAAGTAACCTATCAAAATTCCGCCCAAGCCAGAAAAGCCCGCAAATAAAACGATTTTGGTTAAACTCATATTTTTTTATTTCCAAAAGCATTGCGCTTTTTGTGTTCATAATAATTAGTAATTTAATACTAACATGGGATATAATAAAAAGCAATGAAGAAATATAAACCAGTTGTTTTGGTGATAATGGACGGTTTGGGTGTACCGCAAGAAGAGATGAGGTCTCCGGTTGGAAATATTAAAACCCGGGTTTTTAAGGAAATGGGAAAAAATTTTCCATTTACAACTTTACAGGCCTCGGGCATTGCTGTTGGTTTACCGTGGGGTAAGGCAGGAAACAGCGAAGTTGGACATATGACAATCGGAGCGGGCAAAATTATCCATAATTATCTGCCGAAAATTTCGACTGCAATCAGTGACAAGACATTTTTCCAGAACAAAGCATTTTTAAGCTCGGTTGGACATGTTCACAAAAATAATTCTGTTTTGCATTTTGTCGGACTTTTTTCAACAGGTACTGTTCACGCATATTTTGAACATCTTTATGCTCTTTTGGAGCTAGCTAGGCAGCAGCAAGTTCCAGCCGTATTCCTTCACCTGTTCACCGACGGCAAAGATGCCTATAAGAAAGAGAGTGCGGAATGGCTACGGGGACTTGAAGATAAAATAAAAAGTGATTATCCCAACGCTACAATTGCTTCTGTTATTGGCAGAAACTTCGCCATGAACAGAGATAGCAATCTGGAAAAAACGCAAAAAACTTTTGATTTATTAGTAAACGGCGTTGGAAATAATTTTGAATCAGCCTCTGATTATATAAATCAAGAATATCAAAAAGGGATTTATGATGATGCGATAGAACCAGCAAAAAATGTTCAACTTCCGATGTCGAACATTAAAACTGACGATGCTGTTATATTTTTCAATTTCCGCGAGGACAGCATGCGCCAGCTGGTTAAAAAATTTTTAGATGAGAAAATCAATGACTTACTAATAGTGACAATGACAGAATATGACAAAAACTTTAACTGCCTCCACGCATTTGAGTCAGCAAAAGTGGAAAATCCGCTGGCAAAAATAATTTCAGAAAACGGCTTAACACAGCTTCATATTTCCGAAAGCGAAAAATATGCTCACATCACTTATTTTTTAAATGGCGGGAGGGAATTGCCCTTTGAAAAAGAAGACAGAATTTTGGTGCCGTCGCCGGAAACATCATCTTATGAATTTCTGCCGGAAATGAGTTCGCAAAAAATTACAGACGCTGTAATAAAAAATATAAACAGCTACGATTTTATCGCGATAAATTTTGCCAATGCTGACATGGTTGGGCACACTGGAAATTTTGAAGCAACAACACAGGCCATAGACGCGATAGGGGATTGTGTCACGAGGTTGATGAACGCAATTTTGGAAACAGAGGGAGCATTACTTATTACCGCTGACCACGGCAATGCTGAAGAAAAAATTTATAAAATAACCGGCAAGAAAAAATCAGAGCATTCAACAAACCCCGTGCCGTTCTATTTAGTAGCCAAAGAATTTAAAAATAAGAAACCGCTAAGTGGTACAGAAATCCAAAAGCAAAAGAAACAAGTTTCCGGCACACTCACTGACATCGCACCTACAATTTTGGAATTACTAAACATCACCAAACCGCCGGAAATGACAGGGGGGAGTTTGATAGGAAAAATAACGTAATTTTTATTTTTTCCCTTTTAATATCGTATCAACAATGCCGTAGTTTTTGGCCTCTTCTGCGGTCATGAAGAAGTTGCGGTCTGAGTCATTTTCTATTTGTTTTATCGGCCTGCCTGTGTGCTTGGCCAGAATTTCATTAAGCCGTGATTTTACTTTAAGTATATATTTCGCCTCAATCTCAATATCCGATGCCTGGCCTTCTGCGCCTCCCATGACCTGATGAATCATGACATCTGAGTTGGGAAGAACAAATCTTTTGCCTTTTTGTCCGGCTGCCAAAAGAACAGCCGCACCCGAGGCCGCAATTCCCATGCAATAGGTCGACACTTCGGGCTTAATATGATTCATGGCGTCATAAATGGCCAGGGTGGAAGTGACTGAACCGCCCGGAGAATTAATGTAAAGATGAATATCTTTTTTTGTGTCCTGGGATTGCAAGTATAAAAACTGGGCAATTATTGTATTTGCCACGGCGTCGTTGATGGGCCCGCCAAGAAAAACAATCCTGTCTTTTAATAAGCGGGAATAAATATCATAAACCCTTTCTCCGCCGGGCGTTTTATCTATAACTGTTGGTATTAACATAAAATATCAAATAATTTTTTGTTTCTAATAACACCATAAGTATATAACCTGACCTGCCTCTCATCAAGCTCTTTATGCTCAGTCATAATCTTATCAACTTCTTGTTTTAATTCTTCTTCTGATACTTTTATATTTTCTCTTTCCGCCATTTCGTTTATGACCAAGCCGTATTTTACTCTCTTAATAGCATCTTGCTCCCAGTCTTTTAATAAATCTTCTTCTTTTTTCTTAAGATGTTCCAGATAATCTTCCCATTTTAAGCCAACATGTTCCAGAGAATGTTTTGTTTCGTGAAGCATTTTATGTTTTTCCGATTCTATTAAAATTTCCGGCAATTCCATTTCTGTGGCGCTTATTATTTTATCCAGAATTTCTATATCGCGTTTATCTGGTTCTTTTTGCTCAACTGTTTCGGCAATACTTTTATAATCCGGCAGTTTTATTTCCGGCAGAACAAAAAGATGGATTTTAAAACCAAGCGGGTTGTCTTTGGCCATTTTAGTAATGACAATTTCCGGCCGGCCGATTGCTCTGATTTTATGTTCGTTGATAATTTTAGGATATTCTTTTTTGAGCGCCAGTAAGGCCATTCTGTGTAAAACTGCTTCATCGCCAATGTGTTTAATCAACACGTCTTCCGAAACTTTTCCCTCTCTGAATCCGTCTATTTTCACTTCAGCGGCAAGTTCTTTAATGGCCTCGTTTCTATAAGACCCGAAAATATCGGCTGAAATTTCGCCAATGATTTCCATTTCCGAATTTGGCAGAAGCTTAATTTCTATCATCTATTTGTTTTCAAACGGTTTAATAACCACCCTGCGGTTGGGGCTCTCGCCGATGCTCTCTGTTGTGATATCCGGATATTCCGTAAGCGCCGCGTGAATAACTCTTCTTTCGTAGGCGGTCATTGGTTCCAGTTCAATTTCTTTTTTAAAATAACGCACGCGTTGGGCGCTCATCCTGGCCAGGTTTTTTAGTTCTTCATTCTTTTTGGCCTGATAATCATTAATATCAACAGAGAACTGTATTTTTTCCAGATTATTTTTGGTAAATTCATTCTCCGCAATCCTTTTAAGCAAATGGCTTAAGGCGGAAAGACGCTGGCCGTTTTCACCTATTAAAATGCCAGCCTCCTGCGCACGCACAACAAACTGCGGATGATCTTCTCCCTCTATGATATCTATCTCCGCATTAATTGTCATTTTCTCAAGCAGGTCCTCCAGAATTTTTTTTATCGTTTGAATTTGATTCTCCGGCATAATTTAATATTTTCTCCGCCTTTTTACGGACAAAGACCTCATGAACTATAGCAAAAATATTCATTGTTGTCCAATATAAAGCCACGGCAGAAGAAAATTTTAATCCTATCCAGAAAACTATTAAGGGCATTATAAATTGGGCCTGGAAGCTCATAGACCTGGCCAATTGGTCGCTGAAAGACTGGCTTGGACCTGATGGTTTTTTGATATTGGGCGACGAAAGAGAAATCTGGAAATATTGGGATATGGCTGCCAAGCCGGCCAAGACATAACTTTTTTGAGTCATTTCTATAAGACCTAAAAATTTTGTGTGTATAACATCAGGCAGAGAAATAAACGAATAAAGATTATTCGGGTCAAAACTTGCGCCTGTCATAAATACTTTGTAAAGGGCAAAGATAATGGGGAGTTGAATCAAAAGTGTTATAAAACTGGAGAATGGACTGACTCCGTGTTTTTTATAAAGCTCCATTATTTTTTTGGCCTGTTCCTGATTGTCTTTTTTAAATTTGTCTTTTATGTCTTTGATGTCCGGCTCCAACTGCTTTATTTTTACTTGCGTGACAGTTGCTCTATGAGACAAAGGGAAAATTATAAAACGGACAATTAAGGTAAGAATGATAACTGCCAGTCCGATATCGTGATTAGGGAGAATATCCACTAAAAAAACAAGCCCATTAAAAAGAGGTTTGTAAAAAATCGCATTAAAAATAGCTGATATCATTTTTTTATTCTAATATTTTAGCTTTTTTAAAAAGATTTGTCAGCTCCTGTTCCATTTCCGAATACTTAAAATCCGCGTTCTGTGGTTTAAAATAAATCAAAACACAAAATCCGGGCTTAATTTTATCTATCATCTTGGCAACAATATCTCTTGCCCGGCGTTTAATTCTGTTTCTGTCAACTGCTCTTTTAACTTGCTTGGAACTGATAATAAAAGCAAAAACACTGTGATCTAATTCCACTGGCGCCAGCCTTAAATATGTGTGTTTTATAGAGAAATTATCTGTTTTTTTAATATTTTTAAAAAAACTTTTATTTGCCCTGTATTTTTTTATTAACATCAATAAATTAATTTTACAACAAAAACTTAATGAGTCAATATTCACATATTATCCACAAGATATTAACATATGTATTAAGGTTAACTACTGTTTTTGATATTAAATAAAAAAAGCGTTTGATTATAATAGAAACATTATGACTGTTGATTGCGAAAAATTATGGAAAGACGCGCTGGCAGAAATAGAACTTAATATTTCTCAGGCCAATTTTGCCACGTGGTTCAAAGATACCTGCGTCAGCGGCCTTGGTGAAGATATTGTTTATTTAAACGTACCCAGCAGTTTTGTAAGAGATTGGATGTTAACTAAATATCACAAATTTATTTTAAGGGCCGTTAGAAACCTGCATCCTAATATCAGAAGTATTGAATATTGCATTGCATCGCAGCCGGCTCAAACAAAAAGAGCAGAAGACAAAATCAAGCAAAATATTTTCAACAGTAAGGAGCAGATGGGCTTCAACGAGTTCTATGTGGACAAAGAGGCTAATCTCAATCCTAAATATACCTTTGAATCTTTTGTTGTCGGATCTTTCAATAATGTTGCTCATGCCGCGGCAATGGCTGTTACAAAAAATCCTGGAACAATTTATAATCCGCTTTTTATCTACGGAGGAACAGGGCTTGGAAAAACCCACCTCATTCAGGCGATAGGGAACAAAATAAAAGAAGAAAACCAGAACTTCAAGGCTTATTATCTGACTTCGGAAAAATTCGCGAACGAATTTATCAACTCCCTGCAAAATAAAGATACCTATGCCTTTAAAGAAAAATACAGAAAATATAATCTGCTTATTGTTGACGATATCCAGTTTTTCGCCAACAAACTAAAAATACAAGAAGAATTTTTTTATGTTTTCAACACGCTTTATGAAAAAAACAACCAAATTGTTTTCTCCTCTGACAAACCTCCCCGATATATTCCAGGGCTAGAAGAAAGATTGAGATCGCGTTTTGAAGGCGGAATGATGGTTGATATTTCTCCGCCTGAATTTGAGGCCCGGTTGGCAATTCTTAGAAATAAGGCCGAGGCAAAAGGTTTTCTTGTTTCAGATGATGTGCTGGAACTGATTGCTTCAAGCGTTCAGGAAAATATAAGAGAACTGGAGGGCGCCCTTGTTTTGATAGCAGGACAATCAAGGATAAAGGGCAGAATACTGAATGCGCAGGAAGTAAAAGATATTTTAAAAAAGAACGCCAAACCCATTAAAACACTGACAGTCGCTCAGGTTATAAAAACCGTTGCTGATTTTTACAATATAAACGAAAAAGATTTATTTGAAAAAACAAGAAAAAAAGAGGTGGTCAAACCACGCCAAATTGCAATGTATTTAATGCGCGAAGATTTAAATCTTTCTTATCCATATGTCGGCCAGAAATTCGGACAAATGGACCACACCACCATTATTTATGCCTACAGAAAAATAAGCGATAATATAAAAAAAGATGAAAAAATAAACCAAGAAATAATAAATATCAGAAACATTCTTTATGACAGAACAAACTTAACATCTTATTAAATTTTTATCCACTAATTATTAACATAATAAAAATTAAAAAGTTATTAAATTAAAAAGTTAAAAAAGTTATTAACATTATCAACATAATAAACAACAACAATAAATTTATTAATTAATTATTTTTATTTATATTTATGAAAGCAATTTGTTTAAAAAGCCACTTAAAAGATGCAATTAGTCTCTGTGAAAGAATAACAGGAAAAAATTTAAGCCTGCCGATTTTAAATAATGTCTTAATTTCTTCTGAAGACAACAGGACATTAAGATTTATAGCAACAAATTTAGAACTGGGCATAGAGGTGGAAATACCGGCAAAGATTGAAAAGAAAGGAAAATTAGCTGTGCCAGCTGGAATCGTCAATAATTTTCTTGTTAATTTTTCTGGAGATGAAAATATAACCTTTGAATCACAAAACGAAAACCTTTTAATTTCCACTGTAAACAGTTCCACCTTAATCAGGGGCCAGGCATCAGACGATTTTCCCATTCTACCAAAGATAAAAGACAATAAGGGTATCATTATGGACATTAATGATTTTACTTACGGCCTTAAATCAGTGTGGTATTCCGCGTCAGTGTCCAATATAAAACCGGAAATTGCCTCTGTTTATATTTATTCTGAAAAAGGCACACCCATTACTTTTGTGGCCACGGACTCTTTCAGACTGGCTGAGAAAAAAGGCAAAAAAGATTTTGGCGACATGAGTCCGATGCTTGTGCCCTTCAGGGCGGTGAGTGAGATACTTCGGATCTTTGAAGATAAGGACGGGGACATGAAAATTATTTCTGATAAAAATCAGGTGAACATAGAGGCGAAAAACATAAAATTTGTTTCCCGGCTGACAGAGGGCGTTTTTCCCGACTATCAACAAATAATACCGAAGAAATTTACCACTGATGTGATTATTGATAAAAATGTTTTCACCAACGCCCTAAAAACAGCGGGCATCTTTTCCGGCAAGCTCAACGAGCTCAACATATCAGTAAAAGAAGAGGGAGAAAATGTCACACTGAGAACATCAAGCGCAGAAGTGGGGGAGCATACAAACAAAATTCCGGCCAAGGTTACCGGCGAGGAAATAAAAATGACATTTAATCATAAATATATATTTGACTGCCTCACCAGCATCGCCTCTTCAAAAATAATCCTGCGTTTCGTGGGCGAGGGCAGGCCGCTTCTAATAAGCGGGACAGAAGACACCAGCTTCCAGTATCTTGTGATGCCAATGAACACTCTCTAAAATAGGTTAATTATCCACACAACGTATTGACAATATTTTTGTATTTGTTATTCTAATAATTGTTAACCACCCCCGCGCTTACTCTGTAGGTGCGGGGTTTTGTTTTTTAGAATAAATTTTTGTTATAATGATTTTATGAACGGAAAAGAACGTGTTTTTATAATCATTGATGGAAACAATTTTTATCACCGTTTAAAAGAATTAAAACTTAATAATTTATTATCTTTTGATTATGAAAAGCTTGTTAAGTTTCTTACAGGAAATAAACCATTAATTTCTAAAAACTACTATATAGGAGCTGTTCGAGAAGAATTTAATAACCCCAAAAGTAAAGAGTTAATGATCGGGCAGCAAAAATTGGTTGGTAGGCTTGAAAAAAATGAATGGGTTATCAAATTTGGCAACATGTTAAAAACAGACGGTTACCACGAGAAAGGAGTTGATGTGCAAATTGCTGCAGATATCATTATTGGCGCCTATGAAAATCTTTACGACGCGGTAATTTTGGTTAGTTCAGATACTGACTTAATTCCCGCTCTTGCAAAAGTCCGTTCCATGAAAAAGAAGATTGAATATATTGGTTTCAGTCACAAACCATCTTATGGTCTAATTACACATTCTGATATTAGAAGATTGTTAACAAAAGAAGAGCTTCAGCAATTTTTACCATAATTTTAAAATGTGGAAAAACGTCGGTCAGTTTCTAAACAGATTTAAAAATATAAAATTATCCGAAAGTTTTATACGCAAAGAAAGCGCAGAAATTATCAGCGCGATTTTGAAAACAAAAATAGAGGATAATCAAATTGAAGAAAGAAACGGGACTCTATATTTAAAAACGCAAAATCCGGCTATGCGCAATGAAATCTTTCTCAAAAAAAACGAAATTTTAAAATCATTAAACAGTCGTCTCGGCCCCAAGGCGCCGAAAGATATAAGATAATTTAATATCCGTTTTCACGCGCCCATTTTTGGACGGCAAATTCCCAGTTGTAATATTGAGAGTCGTTTTCGGGATTTGTCGGCTGCGGGCCGAGCGGGTCGTTTTTATCTACCCAGTACAGAATATCATGTATAACAGGAGCGCCTGGTGTGCTTGTTGAAACTCCATTCCAAATTCCAGCAAGAACTGGTTTTGGTTCTGACATTGGCGCCGGGCTTTCGAAAGTTTCTATGGGAAGGGTTTTAAAAACTTCAGCCAGATAATTGTGCCACAAAGGCGAGGCAATGGCGCTGGCCACTTTTTTAACCATTGGCGCATTGTCGTTATTTCCTACCCAGACGCCGACAGCGATGTTGGGCGTGTATCCGAATGTCCATGTGTCGTGAAAGTCGTCGGTTGTTCCGGTTTTGGCAGCCACTTGGCGTTCTGCAAAATACAACGGCGAGTTGGCGCCAAATGCAGGAGTGCGGGCGTTATTATCGGTAAGTATACTTGTAATCGTCAAGGCCACATTCTTGTCTATTACTTGCTGGGGATTTGGTGTAAACTGTTCCAGCACATTTCCATCTTTGTCTTCTATTTTCAAAATACTGGTGACAGGATTTCTCACTCCACTGTTCGCCAAAACAGAATAGGCGCCGGTCATTTCCAAAGGAGAAACTTCTCCACCGCCAAGGACAAGAGTCAGTCCATATCTATCAGGCTCATTAAGACTTGTGATACCGAAATCTTTCATTGTCTGGAGAGAATTTTTTAATGACGCGAGATAAAGAGTTTTAACTGAAACCACGTTTACGGATTGTGCCAGACCATTTTTCATGATCATTGGTCCGTCATAAATACTGTTAAAATTTTCCGGCATGTAGCAGTGGGTTGGATCAACACCGGGGTGGGGAGTGCCGTCTGGATTGCACGATGGATTAAATTCTGTGCGAAGATTAAAAATTACAGTGTCAGGAGTAAAACCTTTTTTAAAGGCAGTGGCATAGACAAACGGCTTGATGGATGAACCTGGCTGGCGATGGGCCAGGGCAACATTGAAATTGCCCTGGTCAGGTATATTAAAATAATCTTTGGACCCAATCATTGCCAAAATCTGGCCGGTCCTTGGATCAATGGCAACAAGCGCGGCATTGGAGGCATTGAAATTTTCTTTTATTTTTTTGGCATATTCCGTAACCTGCTGTTCCGCAATGGTTTGAAGATTATAATCAAGCGTGGTTATAACTTTAAGCCCATCCTGCTCCACAACATCTTTCCCGTATTTATCTTCCAGATAGGAGCGTATATAAATGGAAAAATGCGGCGCCTTGAGAGAATTTTTTTCTGTGCCGAGAAAATTAACTTTTTCTTTTTTTGCAGCGTCAGCTTCTTGTTGTGTTATGGAGCCCAGCGCAACCATCCTGTCCAGAACAAGATTTTTACGGCCATCAAGTTCGCTTCTGTAATTGCCGTAGGGAGAATAATGTGTTGGTGCCTGAGGAATTGCCGCCATATATGCTGCCTCAGCCAAATCCACCTCGCTTGCCTTTTTGCCGAAAAAATTTTTACTGGCTGTTTCCACTCCGTAATTGCTTCCCCCGTAAGGTATTTCATTAAGATAGAGATTGAGTATATCTTCTTTGGACATCACTTTTTCTATTTTGATTGTCAGAATTATTTCTTTAATTTTTCTGGTTATGCTTTTGTCGTTTGTGAGAAAAGTATTTTTTACAAGCTGTTGAGTAATTGTTGAACCACCCTGTTTTTTTCTGCCTGATAAGATATCCACAAAAATAGCCCGCATTATAGCTTTTAAATCAACACCTCTATGGTTGTAAAAATTAGAATCTTCAATGGCCACAGTGGCATTTTTTATATTTATAGAAATTTGGTCAAACGGCACAACCGTTCTTTTTATGTCCCGGTTAACGTCCCAGAGAAGAATTTTGCCAGTTCTATCATATATTTTTGTTGACTGGATTAATTTCTTTTCATTAAACGAATTAACGTCAGGTATTTTTAAGGTCACAGACCAATAGGCAATCAGTCCGGATGTAAAAACACATGCCACAACCAGCGCCATTAAAACTCCGTAGAAAATTTTTCCCAACTTTTTTTTAGCCATCTGTTTTGCCCCCTTAATATTAACTAAAAAAATTGTTTTGTAAACCCCAGAAAAAGATGATAATATAATTTTATGGACAAAATAGACGAAATTTTGACGCGGGGAGTGGAAAATATTTATCCCAGCAAAGAGGCACTCAAAAAGAAATTATTATCTGGTGAAAAACTGAGAATTTATTTGGGTATTGATCCAACAAGCCCGAATTTGCATATTGGCCACGGCATAACTCTCCGCAAGTTAAGGCAGTTTCAGGATTTGGGACACGAGGTTATTTTGCTTATCGGCGATTTTACCGGTATGATTGGTGACCCGACCGGAAAAAGTTCAGCCAGAGTGTCTCTTACAAGAGAACAAGTTTTAAAAAACAGCGAAGGATATGTAAGACAAACGGAAAAAATTCTAGATTTCAAAAATAAAACCAATCCGGCAAAAATAATGTTTAACAGCCAGTGGCTTGATTCTTTAACCTTTAAAGATGTTATAAAAGTGGCTGCACTCCTTACAACCAGTCAAATGCTTAATCGAGATATGTTTCAAAAAAGATTAAAAAATGGCGGAGATGTCGGGATTCATGAACTTTTATACCCGATGATACATGGATATGACAGCGTAGCAATGGATGTTGATATGGAAATTGGCGGTAATGATCAGACCTTTAATATGCTGGTGGGCAGAGATTTAATGAAGAAAATAAAAGGTAAGGAAAAATTTGTTTTAACGACAAAATTATTGACTGACCCGACCGGCAAAAAAATGGGCAAGACAGAAGGAAACATGATAACCTTGGACGATACTGCGGATAATATGTTTGGCAAAATAATGGGCTGGCCGGATAGTATGATTCCTTTGGGTTTTGAAATTTGCACTGATTTGGAGCCGGAAGAACTGCAAAACCCGATGGAGCAAAAAATGAAACTCTCTTATGAAATTGTAAAAGTTTACCATGGGGAGAAATCGGCTGATAAAGCGCAGGAAAATTTTGTAAATCTTTTTCAAAAAAAAGAAATAGACGCTGATAATTTGAAAGAGATAAAAGTGAAAAAGGGGAGCGGGTTTCTGGATATCCTGGTTGAAAATAATTTGATTAAATCCAAGAGTGAGGCCAGAAGATTGTTTGAATCCGGCGCAATAGATGTTGACGGGAAAGTGATTCAAGATTCAAGATTCAAGATTCAAGAAAACGCCGTTGTAAAAATCGGCAAAAAGATTTTTGTGAAAATTGCTGTTAAATAAAACCCTGTCGCTCGCGAGCGACAGGGTTTTATTTAGTATTCGCTTGATTCGTCAGGTACCGTTTCTCCAGTATCGTCACCCAAGCCACCCTCTTTTTCATCCTCGTCATCATCATCTGTGCCCAGCGGCGAAGCCTCTTCTTTTTCTTCATCATCTCCGCCAGCTCCACCAACTGCTCCCAAATCATCGTCTTCAAATAGAGACAAATCGTTATTATATTCGTCCATAATTAAATTTTTCTTATATAAAAATACGACCAAATTTACTTTATAATATTTTTATCAGAAATAATTTTTTTGTAAAGAGTTTTTTAAATAACTGTGGATATCTTTTGACTTGTGTATGCAATGGCAGCGGCAATGGCGTCCATCTCATCGTCATACTTCGGAATGTTTTTTATTTTAATAGTGGCGCAGACCATTTTCTGAACCTGGGATTTTTCCGCTCTGCCGTAGCCGGTGAGAGAACATTTTATCTGCAAGGGAGTTAATTCTTTTACTGGAATTTTGTTTTTGGCCGCTAAATACAAAATCATGCCTCTTATCTCGGCAATCATCATGGCTGTTTTTTGGTTGGTGGAGAAAAATATTTTTTCAACAGATAAAACATCTGGTTTATAATCTTTCATAATTTTTTCCAGTTCTTTTGCCAGTGTCAGCAGCCGTTGGTCATAAGAATTTTTTCTGCTGGTTATAACGCACGTAGAAAAAAGAAGAACTTCTTTGCCCCCAGCCCTTTTGACCACCGCACATCCCATTCTTTCCAACCCCGGATCAATGCCAAGAATTATCATATTGAATTATTATACACTTCCTGCACGTCGTCGTGGTCGTTTAGGGCTTCTATAAGCTGGTTTAATAAATTTTTATCTTGTTCGTTTATGGGTACAGTGATTTTTGGAATTATTTTTCTTTCTTTTATTTCGAATGCCCACATTACAGAACCTGGTTCACCCAGTTTCCCGTTATGTTGTGCCAAAAGATGTTTAATTTCAGCAATAGAACGGTTTTTGTTATCAGTAATAATTTCTATTATAAGCGCCGCGCCAGCTGGGCCATAAGCCTCACAGCGCATCTGTTCTAATTGCGCGGCGCCGCCTTCAATTTTACCGGCTCCTCTTTTTATGGCTTTTTCAATATTATCAGAGGGCATGTTTATTGATTTGGCTTTATCTACGGCCATGCGCAATTCTGAATTCATATTCGGGTCTTCACCTTTTCTGGCTGCAATGGAAATCATCCTTGCCAATTTGGAAAACTCCCGGCTCTTTTTCGCATCCGTTGCTCCCTTTTCATGTTTTATCTGCGACCATTTGCTATGTCCTGACATACGCGATATTATAGCAGACTTTTTTGCTCTTTTTCCAGCAGGTCTGGAGGAATTTCTTTGCCCAGATGTTTGTAGGCGAGCGGGGTTGCCATTCTTCCGCGCGAAGTGCGTTTCAAAAATCCCAGTTGCATCAGATACGGTTCATACACATCTTCTATTGTTTCTGTTTCTTCTGAAGAGGCAGCGGCCAAGGTCTGCGCACCAACTGGTCCGCCACTAAATTTTTCAATTATAATTTTTAAAATTCTGCGGTCGTGGGTGGTCAGCCCGTTTTCATCTATTTCTAAAAGTTCCAATGCCTCTTTGGCAAATTTTTCATCAATAACGGATTTATTGTAAATCTGCGCGTAATCCCTGCAACGCTTGAGCAGGTTGTTTGCAATTCTAGGAGTAAATCTGCTTCTTTGGGCAATTTCCTTTGCCGCGTTTTCGTTTATTTCCGATTCCAGAATTTTTGCAGAACGCAAGATTATCTTTTTAATCTCATTGTGGTTATAAAAGTCGAGACGATATATGCCGCCCGAGAAACGCGAACGCAGAGGAGAGGAGAGCATGGCCATTCTGGTTGTGGCTGCTATTAAGGTGAAGGGCGGAAGTTCCAGCTGAATGCTTCTTGCTGACGGCCCCTTGCCGATTATAATATCCAAGGAGCGCGATTCCATTGCCGGATAAAGAACCTCTTCTATCATTTTATTCAGGCGGTGGGCCTCGTCTATGAAAAGAATGTCGCCAGGAGAAAGATTAGTGAGAATAGATGCCAAATCGCCGACCCTCTCTATTGCCGGGCCAGAAGTAATTTTTATTTGAGTCTGCATTTCTTTGGCAATGAGATGAGCAAGAGTGGTTTTGCCCAAACCAGCTGGTCCGTAAAAAAGAAGATGCTCAATAGGCTCGCCGCGCTCTTTTGCAGCAGTGATAATGATATTCAGGTTTTTCTTGAGCAGTTCCTGGCCGATATAATCCTCCCATTTCTGGGGTCTTAAGGTCTGGTCAAGGATTTTATCTGTTTTTGGTAAATTATTTTTAGGGCTTGACATTTGTTTCATTATTTGCTATTATCTATTTGGAAATTTACTAGTTGTAAATTCGGCTTATAAACCTCCAAGCAACAAAGGCAACTTTATCGGAATCTGTTTAAAGGAAATTCTGGTTCCGCCTCATCGGCGGATTCTGGAGTTCTCCCCAAAAAAGATTCTAAACTTTTAACGCCCTCGTTAAAAGAGTTGTTTGGAGGTTTATCGGCCGAATTTTCTTGAAGTCCGACATCGAGCCTCGATGTCGGACTTCGTTTTTCAAAGTTCTACAACTCTCTTCAATTCCTCTATTGATGTGATTCCGTTCAGCGCTTTTTTTATCCCGTCTTCTTGCATGTTAGAAAAACCTTGGTCTTTCGCAAATTTTAAAATTTCTGTCTCTCCTGGTTTTTCTAAAATCAGTTTTTCTATTTTATCATCAATTAAAATTGCCTCAAAAATTCCTATCCTACCCTTGTAACCCAAACCATTGCAGACATCGCAGCCTTTTGATTTCCAAAGAAATATTTTTTCTTCAGCCGGCGCGCTCTTTCCCAAATTTTTTTTAATTATTTCTTTTTCTTCTGCTGAGGCCTCATACTTTTCTTTGCATTTGTTGCACAATTTTCTTATAAGTCTTTGCGCCATGGAAACGTTTAATGCCGGAGCAATGGAATTGGGATTGATTCCCAAGTCTATCAAGCGGGGGACAGTGCCGGCTGCATTATTTGTGTGAAGTGTCGACAAAACGAGGTGGCCGGTTAGAGCCGCGTTCATGGAAATTTGAGCTGTTTCCAAATCTCTTATTTCGCCAACCATAATAATATCAGGATCTTGACGCAGAATTGAACGAAGTCCGTTGGAAAAAGTATATCCTTTTTCTTCCTCAACCTGTGTCTGCGTGATGCCGGTCAAATGATATTCTACCGGATCTTCCAATGTGATTATTTTTATTTCCGGCGTGTAAATTTTTTTTAAGAATGCGTAAAGAGTGGTGGTTTTGCCTGAGCCGGTGGGGCCGGTGGTAAGTATCATACCGTTCGGCTTTTTAATCTCTTTTTCCAACATGGACATTAAATTTTTTTCTATGCCAAGATCTTCAAAGCTTACTGATATTGATTCGGGATTCAAAACTCTTAAGACAATGGATTCGCCGTAGTTCTCGGGAATTATCGAGGTGCGCACTTCCACCTCTGTTTCGTCAATGTGGATGGTGAACCTCCCGTCCTGTGCCTGATCGTGGATATTGAGTTTCAAGCCGGATACAAGTTTTATTCTGGATAATAAAAGATTGTAAATTTTATGATCAAAAAAGAGAATATCGTGCAGCACGCCGTCAATCCTAAGTCTCAGCCTGATTTCTTTTTCCTGGGGTTCAATGTGTACATCTGATGCATCAGAACTGATGGCACCAGCCAAAATGATTTCCAGCACCTCTGATATTTTTCTGTCCTTTCCTGTAATTGTTGATGCGGAAAAAAGTTTTTTCAAATCTTCTATTGTTTTGGCCTGAGAGATGAATATTTTTAATTTTTCCGCAGAAACATCCACAATGCCGGTGGGCACTTCAAGATAGGAATCCATTTCTGCATATCTTTTCCAAGCCCTTTCAAGACCATTTTCAGAAACAAGGTAAAGGGTTGGTTTATAACCGTGCGATTCAAGATCTTTAATAATGTCCTGGGCTTTTGGCAGATTGGGGCTTTGAACAGCAATTTGCAGTTTTTGTCCCGCTTTTTGAAAGATAACTATTTTTCCGGAACGGGAGTCAGCCTCAGGAATAAGTTTAAGGCCGTCAAGGTCAATGGTCATTTTTGACAGGTCAAGATAAGAGATATTGTATTTTGGCGCAAGAACTCTAGCCAAATCCTCCGCTTCTTTTTCGCGCATTTCGTCGATCATCGCCTGGTTTTTGTCGTTTAATGGGTTTGGCATGAAATTAATTTAATATTAGCTCAGAGCGATAATTCTTTCAAGTTCTGCTGTATAAAAAGTTCTGCCTCGGAGAAATTTTTGTAAGGCCCGAAAATTTTTCTCTCTTTTTCTTTTTGATTTTTGATGACCATGGCAAAAACAGAATTTTTGTTTTGCCATAAAATTACTGATACAGACTGCTGAGGAGAAATTCTAGAAGTTTCACGGCTTATTTTCGTAATTGTATCAACGTCTAACTCTTGCAATCCAGCCTTACTGACATCCTCGTGGCTTAAAAATGTCCAGGTGCTTTTTAATTCTTTGTTGATTCTTGTGCGCGCCAAGGCCCTGCCCAAAATCTGGCCGTAGGACAGGGAAAATTCGTTTTTGTTTGCATCCTCAATGATCTTTTTGTCTGCGCCCCAGGAAAGAAGCGTGTGTCCGAGCGAGAGAACTCCCTCGGTTATTTTTTTTCTGAAATTATCAGTTTCTAAAAGCAGAGAGGCAAGGAGAAGATGGGGAATGTTTGTCTCTTTGGGATCTGTGTTGTGCCCGATTTTTTCCATGAGCTCGTATATTTTTTCTGATATTGTTTTTTCGTCTTGGATTATAAAAATGACTTCTTTTTTTACTGCCAGGCCGGAGTGTTTAATGAGTTCTTTTATGTCGGGCTGACAGAAGCAAAGAGCGATATCAACTTCCATTGATTTTTGTTCTACTAAAATATGATTTTTTTCTAGTGTTCCGAACGCCCCAGGCGTTGGCGTCAGGTTTATATTTAAAAATTCTTCATTATCTTCATATTCAAGTTCTTTCGCAGTAAAAAATTTCTTCGGAATTTTTATGGAAGTTTGTTTTTGGGGAAGAAAATTATCTTCTCCGGATAAAAATACAGACCATTTGTTTTTTATTTCTTTCGGGGTTTCAGGCAGAAAAAAAACGGAAAGATTTCTGCCTCTTAAAAAAGATGCCAATGCCTCTCTTAATAAAAATTTTTCTTCAGAATATTCTTCGCCTACAACAAGAGCTGCGGAATTTGCCGATTCCAAAGTTTCACGAATTTGGTCTGTTTCCATAACCATATTCCTAGCATTTTTTAAAAAATAATCAATGCTTGACAAAAAAGTTCCTGGTGATATAATATGAATGGAGGATACGGAAATGAAAAAGCTCTTTGGAATTTTGTTTCTTGTAGTTTTTTTGAGCGGCTGCGCAATGCGCACGGTGCGCATGGCCAGCGGAACGCCGGCTACGTCTGGCGGGTACGAACGGCAACCGCGCAGGATTGCGGTGCCGGAGTATACGCCCCTAATGTGGCTGGAAGAGAAGCGACTTGCAGTGGTCGTGACCACTGGAGGGTGGAACAATTCTATCCAGGCTGTGCTTGAGGATTTGTTTCGCGGTCGTGGGGCCACTGTTGTGGCGCTCGCCGGCCAATACAACAGTACACCATATTTCCAGTCGGGCAGCGCGCCGGCTGTGGATTTCGTTGCTGAGACACGCGTTGAAGAACGCAACTGTGGGTACTATTATTACAGTACTTGCGTTGTAGCGAGTATTCGCGTGATTGGCAGCGACAACGTGGTTAGGGCCACTGGCATTGGCGAGTACCGCGGTCATCGCGGGCCGTACATCGTGTACGGCTGGAATTACTACGACGATCGGTACCGCGCGTATGCTGTCGCAGCTCGGGCCGCGGTGGATTCACTGCGATGAAACGCTCTTTAAGGGGTAGGGAGAAATCTCTGCCCCTTTTGTTTTTTTGTGCTAGAATGTTGATATGAAATTTATCAGCTCCAGTTCAAATCAGACAAAAAAATTTGCACAAAATTTGGCAAAAAAATTTGTGAAGAAACAACCAAACAAATATGCCCTTGTTATTGCCTTATTTGGCGAACTTGGTTCAGGTAAAACAACTTTCACTCAGGGTTTCGCAAGGGGACTGGGAATAAAAGGAAAAATAATCAGCCCAACTTTTATAATAATGCGGCGCCATAAAAATTTTTATCACTTTGACGCATACAGATTAAAAAATGAAAAAGATATTTTAGCGCTCGGCTGGAAAGAAATAATCAATAATCCGGGAAATATTGTCTTAATAGAATGGGCGGAAAAAATAAAAAAAATCCTGCCGAGAAAATGTGTTAAAATTTATTTTGAACACGTCGATAAAAATAAAAGAAAAATTATTATTTCATGAAGAATTTAGTTTTAATTGACGCATACGCTGTTCTGCATCGCGCCTTCCATGCTTTGCCAAGCTTTACCTCTACCCGAGGCGAGCCCACGGGTGCGCTCTACGGTTTCACCTCATTCTTATTAAAAACCATTCGCGAGCTCAAACCTGATTACATTGCGGCCTGTTATGATTTGGCAGAACCGACTTTTCGTCATATTGCATATGACCAATATAAAATAGCGCGGCCCAAAAAAGATGATGAGCTTATAAAACAAATAGATCGCTCGCGCGATATATTAGCCGCATTTAAAATTCCAATTTATGACTCATCTGGTTTTGAAGCAGACGATGTTATTGCCACAATCGTTGAAAAAACGAAAGACGAAAAAGACATAAAAACTTTTATTGCATCAGGAGACATGGATACCTTGCAGCTGGTAAAAGATGACAAGGTTGTTGTTTACACTTTGTCAAAAGGTATTAACGAGACAGTGATATATAATGAAGAAAAGGTGAAAGGACGCTTTGGTTTCGGCCCGGAAATGGTTGTTGACTATAAGGCATTGAGAGGCGACCCTTCAGATAATATTATCGGTGTGGCAGGCATAGGAGAAAAAACGGCAACCGATTTGATAACAAAATTCGGGAGTATTGAAAATTTGTATAAAATTTTAAAAGAGGACCGGAAACAACTGGAAAAGGCAGGTATAAAAGAAAGAATTATAAAATTACTTGAAGAACATGAAGAAGATGCCATATTCAGCAAAACCTTGGCTGAGGCAAGGCGAGATGCGCCAATAGAATTCGCCCTAGGCGAATGTTTATGGCAAGAGGCATTAAATAAAAATGATATAGAAAAAGTTTTAGGCGAATTCGGCTTCAAAAGCTTAATTGCCAGAATGAATACTCTTTTATGATTTATTTTCTTTTTGGCAAAGATTCTTACAGAAGCAGAGAAAAACTTAATGAGCTCGCTGGTTTTTTTGCGCAGAAGAATAAAGATGCGGAAATTTTTAAAATTGATCAAGATAATTTTGAGCCGGCAAAAATTGACGAGTTGGCCAAGTCCCAGGGCCTGTTCGCCAAAAAATATTTGGTTGTCTGCGACGCCGTTTTAGAATCAAAAGAGGCTGTAAAATATTTCGAAAAAAACATAGAGACAATTTCCGGTTCGCAGAATGTTTTTATTTTCCGCGAAAACGAGCCGGACGAAAAAATTTTGGAATTATTTAAAAAATACAGCGAGAAAACGCAGGAGTTCAGGCCGCTTAGCGGAGCAAAACTAAGAGAGTGGATAAAAAAGAGGGAAGTTGTGGTGAATATAATTGAGGAGGTGATAGAAAGATGTGGGTCTGATTTGTGGTGTATTACCAATGAACTGGCAAAGGGTCAGATATCCGGGAAAAAGTTAATAAAGCAAAAATATAATCCTTTTGCAATCTGCGACGCAGTGGCTGTAAAAAACAAAGTCCGCGCCTGGTCGCTTTTACAGGAAGCATTGCTTAATGGCGTGCCAGAAGAAGAAATTTTTTATAAAACAGCCTGGCAGATAAAAATTCTTTTGATGGTTATGCGAGGTGCCACGGCCGGTATGCATCCGTTTGTCGTTCAAAAAAATTTAAGAGCAGTAAACAATTTTACAGAAGAAGAATTAATAAACGATTCTTATAAGCTTTTAAAAACTTATCATGATGTCCGCAACGGCAACGAGGAATTCTCAATAGGCCTGGAAAAATTTTTATTGGAAATGTAAAAAGTTTTTAATTTCCCCTTGTGATATAATTTATTTATATGTTTAAGGCAAACAAGATAATTACTTTTTTGTTTGTTGCTAGTATTTTTTATCTATTTCCCTTAAGCCATTTTGCCCTTGCCGACAACACACCGGATTGGAATATTGGTTTTAGTTGGAATGGTATTGTTGTTAGCAGTGGCGGCCAATATGATTTCCCAATAAATACTCAAGGAAACGGCAGTTATTCTTGGCCGGGTGGAATGGCCCACGGAGCAGTTTATAAGGGAACCTTAAACAACTCCACTATAGTAAACGATCATTTTTTAGGAAGTAATGGTAATACAACCAATCAAAACGATTCCTGGCCGGATTACGGTCACTATTTTGTTGTAATATATTCCACAGTTTCCTTTGATGAAAATATGACTCAATATTTAAACTGGTTTCAAAACGGCACAGGTTTTGCGCCTCCCCACTGGGGAATAATTGAGTTTGATGTGGGAGGAGGAGTGCTGTTGTACACACAGGTAGAATCGGACTATCCGTCAAGAAACGATACACAACGTTGGTCAACACAGAAATATGGTACTGGTAACTATAATGGTTGTTTAGATACACAATTAGGAATTTCAAGTATACGTCGTTGCGGCTGTGCCATAACATCAATGGTGATGTTAGGAAGATATTATAGAATTAATACTGGTACGGATAATACCGGCGTTGCACCTGATAATATAAATATTTGGTTAACTGGCAATGGCGGATATTCAAATAGTGGCAGTTTAATCTGGAATAAAGTAATTGAATATCTTGGTTTTACAGACCCACAAACTGGCAAAAAAATGGCAAGATTTGATTTTAACTACAAAACTGACTGGAATGTACCATCTTCTGATATTCGTATAGATCAATTTATTAATTCAAAAAAACCAGTAATCGCATACAGTTCAAAATACGGCCATTATTTTGTTATAGACAATAAACTTACAAATACTTATGCCATTAAAGACCCTGCTTGGTACAATACTAAAACATTAAACGACACAAAAAATATGATCGGTTATGTTCAAGAATATAATAATCAATTTGCCACAGCGAATCTTTTTACTTATCTTGAAAATCCTAAACCCATTACAGCCTCAATTCACCTTACATTGGCTTCTCCAGCTGAACTTTTAATTACAGATTCGTTGGGCAGAAAACTGGGAAAAGATCCGGTGACAAACACTATATATGACCAAATTCCAGATGGCGTTTATGGTGAAGAAAATCCAATAATTACCAGTGATGATCAACTTGATGAGTCAACCTTACATAAAACAAAAGTAATTTATATCCCAGAGCCAATTGATGGAAATTATGACATCAAAGTCATCGGCACTGGTTCTGGAGAATATCATCTCTATCTTGATACCCAAGATATTAACGGAAGTTCAACAATCAACTCTTTTTCCGGCGTCACTCAAACCGGACTAATTTCTGATTATTCTCTTGATTACAGCAGTGTTCCTGGGGAACCAACAGAGATTGAAAAGGTTGTCACCATTTCTGACATGATTAAAGATGTTGAAATCAGCTATAATCTTGGCTGGATTACTAAGAAAACCGTCAAAAATCTGTTTATCACAGAACTAAAGGTTATCCAACGATTGATAGACCAAAGAGATAAACAGCCAAAATATAAAGAAAAATTGAATAAAATTATTACTGGGGCGCTTAATTTATTTATCAAAGAAGTTGAATTTTATCAGAAAAAGGGTATTTTAAATAGTCAAGCTTCGGAGCTTTTAATTAATGATACCCAATATATTATTGGACACTTATGAATAAAAAAATAATAATTTTGATTTTGGTTGCGATAATCATTATTGCTGGTGGTATTTATGTTTATTGGTATTTTATAAAAAATAATGGTCAGTCAGCTATTTGTTTGAATGATAATGAAGTGGCGAATTATACAATTAAGGAAGAAAAAAATGCACCAAGCAGTGCTGAGATTATAATTAAAGACAAAAATACAAGTAAAGAAATATCAGAATTTCAAATTAGTAATATACTACCCAACCATTACTATGGTTATGAAATTCATAAATGTGGAGTATATGTTGTTCGCGAATTTAATTATGATTATGTAAATGGCAAAACACTTACCAATTTTAGAATGGAGGTGTGGAAATATAACTATAATGGAATTGGTCAAAAATTAGTAGAAGAAAATGATTTCCGCGTCGACCCCAATGAAAAATATTTAGCACTTGTAAAAAGTTATCTTGGCCAAGATGATTATTCACTTGTAATAAAGGATCTACACGGCCTAAATAATATTTTTACTTTAAAACTAAACGATATATTAAAACAATATTCTGATATTACCGGAAGTTTTGGTTTGTTAAAATGGTCTGATGACAGCAGATATTTCTGGGCGGATATATTTGATACTGCTTACGAAAAGGGATTCGTTCGTATTGATTCTCAAAATTGGTCTTATAAGATTTATAAAATGCCAACTGATATTGATATTGGTATAAGTGGTCCGCTAAATTTCAACACCGGCTACATAACGTTGCACCCAGGGGTTGTCTGGACCGGCATGGAGGAAATGGATAACCAAATAAAAGACGAATGGAGAAAAGAAGAACATTTATCAGAAATGTATCTCTATAACATTTTTACCAAAAACAAAATTCTTATAGTAACAACCAGCGAACCGCTTTGGAGTTTCAATCCAAAATGGCTCTCCGATACCAAACTTCAGTACGAAATGCCGAATGGGGAGAAAAGGGTTTATGAAATTAAATGAGTCTTCCCCGAGGTTAAACCTCGGGGAACCCATTTTTCTCATTATTATATTCCAGTAATTTTTCTGCCGGCGAAAGGCCGCCTAAAATTTTATGCGGAAAATAATTCCAAGCGTCGCTCACTAATTCAAGAACATTTTCCAGTTCTGAAGCATCTCCGCCGCGGTCAAACATTGCCACAACTTTCATCATATCATCGGTTTCCTCTTCGTTATAAATCGCGTCTTTAACATCTTCCAGCCCAAAATCACTTTCAGTTTCTTTAAGTAAAGACACTAGTTCTTGTTCTATCTCTTTTCTTCTTTGTAGGATTTGATTTTTACTTTCTATCTCCATAATAGGTCCAAAAGTTTACCCCGCACCGAGCTTTGCTCTGGTGCTGGGGTTCCTGTTCAATTTCTCTCCGCCTCT
>CAYTKF010000008.1:34240-38461 GCA_964438405.1 uncultured Candidatus Saccharibacteria bacterium | reverse complement strand
CCGCACCGAGCTTTGCTCTGGTGCTGGGGTTCCTGTTCAATTTCTCTCCGCCTCTGAATAATTTGCCTCTTATTTTCAATTTCCATAAATTTATTTTGTTAATTTTTCAAACTATCCAATGGCTCCCCTTGAGTTGATGATAAGAGGTCTTTATTCAATAAAAAATTTAAATCCCTTACGTAAAAATAAAACCGCGTTTCGTAACAATGTCAGGACACCAAACCAAAATAAAAGTATCCCAAAATAGATAAAAAACTTACTACCTTCTCTAAGTTTATAAATAAACTCAAATTCACCGCGTACCTCTGGAGTGCTTCCGTCAAAAATCACTGTGGATACGATTCCAGATGGAGCAACTACCATTTGCTTCCTCGAAGAATAATTAAATCCTGTTAAACATTTAATTTCTGACAAAGTATCACGAAGAGGATTGAAATTTGAAAATAATTCCACTTTGTCGTTTGGTACTATCTGATGCTGATTTCCAGTATACTCGCAAATTATATCTGGTTGCATAATTGCGTTTTGTTCTGGTTTATCAACTTGCATTCGTAGATTGCTTGAAAGTTTATTGTTTATGGATATTTTGTAGTAAAGCGCACTATTGAGAATTGGGATAAAGCCGCTAAATTTAGAAGTATTTTTCACGACCTCCGTAGATACTTTTTGAATTTTTTCACTAAAACCGGAGCATAGTAAAAATGCAGAATTATCAGTTGGAAAGCAAACATCTTTAACAGATTGCATTATCGTGCCTTCACTTTTTTGAATTAGCATAAAAGCTAAAATCAACGGCCAGAATAAAAACAAGATTTTTCCTGTTATATTCCATAATTTTTTTGTTGGCCATTTATTTTCGATCATTTTCAATAATTTTAATCTCTTCCGTGGTTAAGCCATAAAGTTTATAAACCTCCTCGTCAATTTCTTTCATGATTCTACTTGTTTCAACCAAAGCAACAATCATTTTTTGATAATGTTCAATATCTTCATTGGTAAGAGTGTGACCTTTGCGGTCTTTTAGCCATTTTTGGGCCGGCTGATAGCCACCGATATAAAAATTCCACGCTGATTCGGGAACATTACCAAAATATTGATCTTTATTGATAAAAACCTTACCATTTTTATAATCAGGTTTTTCAACAATATTCGATCCGGCAACAGAATAAGTGGTAATAAATTGGTTTACCTTTGGCGATTCCAAAAGATGTAATGAACGTAATTCAGCGCCAAGCATAACAAGTTCCCTAAAAATTTTTGCATCTTTTGGATACGGCACACGCGGAAAATCAATCTTTAAAAATTCTTTATATTTTCCCCTATAACTCGGGGAATACAAAACAGCGTAAATATAATCAAAAATATCTTCAGGAGAAATCTTGCCAACGATTTTTTCTATCTCATTAACGATTTCCTTTTTAAAATTTGATACACGTAAACCGTCTTCGGTATAAATATATAGCGGAAATTTAAAGGAATTATCTGATGCAAAGTGTTCATCTGAAATTTTCTTGGAAACAAAAGTAAAATCGCCAACCCGTGATGTTTCAAGTCCAATATTATCTTTCTCAAAAAAATTATCCATTACCTGAGACCTACTCCTAGAAAGAAAATTTTTATCGTAATAAATATATCTACAATCAAAAGGTCTATAGTCGTAAAGTACTATATGCTTTTTGTTATAATTTGCTTCAAGGGCATTATCGTATTCCCATGTAGTTTTTGGGTTTAAGTTAAATTTTTGAATAATTTCCTTAAGTTGGGGTTTATTCATTAATATTTCTTCAACCCTTTTCTCTAATAAATCTTTTTGAAAGTCAGTAGCTATATTATCTACTTTGGTTTTAATTCCTACTGAGTGAATCTTGAAAACGTCGCCGACAGAAAAGCCTTTTTCATAGTCAATTTTTAATCCAAAATCTTTCGGCACGAAAAAATAATATGGCTCGGAGTAATTAAGTTTATTCCATTTAATGTTTTGTATATCGTTTTCGTTTAGTGCTATAAATTTATCTTCTCGTTTGCCATAAAGTTCGGAATGGTTAACGGTACCAAGTCCATTTTTCTCTCCCACTCTACGCACGAATATAGAGATAGCCACTCCCTGTTGAATATTAAAAACATTTTCGTCTTTGCTGCCGTCCGGCACTTTTTCTTTTTTCTTTGAGCTGCCGTGGAGGTCAAAGATATAAATATCGTCAAATGTCTCAAGTAAATGTTTTCTCATTTGGCGGTGAGTAATGCCGTCTATAAACGAGTTATTGGTAATCATGGCGACAATACCACTTTTGTTTTTCTCTATAAAATGCTCGGCAAAACGAATAAATTTAATATAGTCGTCATCAAGATTGATTTTTCTTTCGTGTAAATCTTTTTTGTAGTCTTCAATAAGATTAAGTATCCACTCGCCCTTATTTTGAGAACTAATACTATATGGCGGATTTCCGATAACAACCATAATTGGCGTTTTATTCTTTACAATCGACGCTTCTTTAGATTCTTCAACGATACTTTCTGCAAAACCAAAGGCTGAAAACAAATTATCTTGAATAGCGCTTTCTTCAAGAGAATTCGTAAGATAAATACCAAGACGACGATGAAAGTTCCAAAAACCAGTTTCCTTGAAGGCTATACTTAATTTTAGATGGGCTATTGTATATGGTGCCATCATAAGCTCAAATCCATGAAGACGTGGAAGTAAATCGTGATGCACGTATGTTGGCCAACGACCTTTTTGACCGCTTTTTAAAATTCGTTCATAGATTATTCTGATTACAGCGCTGATAAAAGTGCCTGTTCCAACGGCTGGATCAAGAATTTGAACCTTGTGAACATCACTTGATATTTTTGTGGTATCGGCCAATCCCGTGCCGAGTCCGAATTCTTTTTCAAGTAAATAATCAACTGAACGTACTATAAACCGTACTACAGGCAACGGCGTGTAATAGGCGCCCATTTTCTTTCGTAAAATAGAATCGTATTCGTTTAAAAAATCTTCATAAAAATGGATAACTGGATCAGGACCCTCATGACTTTTCCCCCATAAATCATTTTTGAAATAATACTTCATTAGTTCCGGAATATCGGCGTGAGAAAAAACCTCGCATAATTCGTTTACGATATATTCAAGCCGCTTGTCAAAATCCGGGCCGACTATGTGGTCAAAGAAATGCCGTAGAAACGGATTAGACGCAGGAACGAGATCACGCGCCTCTTTACGGGTAAAATTTTCGGGCGAGTCATCGTAATAACGGGCAACAAAAAGGCCGTACACTAGCGTTTGTGCGTACATATCGGCAAATGATTCAAGTGTAAGATCGTGGACAAGAAGTTTTTTAACGGTCTCATAAACGCGAAAAAGTTCTTTATTGTCACTTGATTCTCTCTCAAGAAATTGTTTTACATTATCTCTTATGCGGCGCGCCTTACCGCCCATAATTTTTGCCAAGCGAGCCCCGCTTTTAATCGCTTCTGGTTCAGCTGTAAAAAAATCTGAGATAGTATTTTCTAAAAGTTTGAAAGATTCTTGTTTGGGCTGAATTGATTCCCCCACAATTTTACCGATAATTATCGGCTCTCCGTAACGTTCTCCATTTCTAAAAAAACGGAATTCAAGATAATTTGTAAGAATTAAATTTGAGTATCCAAAATAGCGTTTTAATTGTTCTGTTTTCTCAATTTTATCAAGATCCGCATTAATATCTTTTGTTTCAACATAGCCGGCGATTAAATCTTTTTTCATAAATACAAAATCAGGAGCGCCGTATTCTGTCCGTTTTGGATCGTTAATGACAGCAAGCTTTTGGTCCATTGATTTAATTAGTTCTTCAAAAGTTGGACGATAGGCGTGCTCTCCGGCACGACCAGTTTTATACTTTTCAGAAACCCCGACAATGTATTTTTCTACGTTTTGAGACATATTCATTATTCTTTCATTCTGCCTTAAATTTCAGGATTTTTCAATCAAAAATTCGCCCTTATGGGGCGGTCGTATTGTTGATTCTTTCTATCGTGTCCGCCCACAAGGAATCCCCGCCTGCAACGCTTTGCGTAGCAATGCGGGCAGGGAACCTGGAACCTCTTCCTTTCCGCCAAAGGCGGATCAGCCCCTGGCTGAAAAAGGGAGCTATTATTAATTGCGTTCTCGTTCCGCCCACCAGGAATTGAACCTGGAACCTCTTCCTTAAAAGGGAATTGCTCTGCCAATTGAGCTATGGGCGG
>CAYTKF010000008.1:0-34140 GCA_964438405.1 uncultured Candidatus Saccharibacteria bacterium | reverse complement strand
ACAAACGCGCCGAAAGAATATGGCTTTATTGCTGTTTCAAATCCGTATCCCTTGACCATGCCCACAACAGTATCAATAAATTCTTTGGTCGGGCCTTTTTCTCCCACATCAAGATGAACAGCAATTTTATTGTCCCAAAAGAATTCTTCTCCCATTTTATCTTTCAGCCGTCCTTTCAATTCCTGCACCACGACAATGGAATGCATTGTTTCTTTAAAAATCCTGTCCCGCAATGTCGGGCAGAAAGTTTTTTCCGTTTTTGTCCAGAAATATCTTCCGCCGTTTCCTATTTTTAAAATGGCAATGGCTGTTACAAAATGCGCATTGTTGCTTCCATTGGAATCAGTGCCCACTGTTATTTTGTAATGGCCTTTTTCGTCAGACTCAATATATTTAATCAGTTCAGTGACCACTTCGTCAAATTTAAGATGCCGTTTTAATGTTTCGTTGTAAAACTGCATATTTATAATGGCAAGTCAAACGAGAACAAGCCGGGTCCGAGAAGCAATAAAGATAATGCTATGACAATGACCATGACCTTTGACATTTTATCTTCAATAACCAATTGTTTTTTCTTGGCAATAATTATTTCCGACAATGTGAGCGCAATGACAATAATCGCAGCGGCCTGTGTAAACAATCCCAAAAGCAGGAGAATACCGCTTAATATTTTAATTGTTGCAAATGTTTTGCCTGTTTGCCTGGCTGTTAAAAATAAAACAATTGCCAATGCCAAGCGCAGCAAAAACGGCGCCATTTGCGAATAATTAAAAAGTTGCGGGAAAAGACTGAGCATGCAGATATTATACTTTAATACGAGACTGAGTCAATTGTTTTTCCGTTTTCGTCTTTTAAGATTATTGTTTCTCTTTCGCTCTTCCAGAGTTTTTCTGTTCTGTTTAAATATATTCTCCATTCGGATTTATAAAAATCAGAATCGTTCTTGTGAAAATCAACACACTTGGAATAATTAACATTATTATTGATGTATGTCTGGCATTGGGAAGAGAGAGCCGGAGGAATGGAAATTTGCAGTCTGCAGCTAGGAAGGGTGTCTAAATAATTAAGACACTGGTCATCAAGATTTGCAGCAGAGTCTTCATCTTCCGGTCTTGGGCAATCTGTTGATAGATACGGATAAAAAGTTTGGAATTGGGTAAAATAACCAGTGCACTTGTTTATTTTAAAACTTGTGCCTATCTGGCTTTGGCCGGTTATAACATAGGCGCGGTCTCCGGGATTAAGATAAATATCTGTCTGAGGATTGACCTGGCTAGAATAGGCGAGTATTGAACCCTGGCCGATTGAGATATCCAAGCCTTTTTTGCCAACCAATGTCCAGCCAGTTATTCTCACGGGACTTTTGTTGTTGTAAGAGGCAGTCAGTTCTATATATTCTTTTTGCGGGTCTGTTTCATATCTTCCGGATGTATAGCCGATTGTGACAATTCCTTTAAATGGAGAATTATCAGTGCCTGATATGACTTGTTGAGTTTGTTCTGAAACTTGGTTTGTATATTGCTGCTGAGGATTGTCTAAAAACAAGCCGGAATAAGAAGACGGCCTTTGCGGACCGCCGGTAAAATACCACAAAATGGCTAATCCTATAAGAATACCAATCAGTCCATATAAATCTTTTTTTGCATCATCCATACTTTAAATGTTCTAATGTTGTAATTGTTCTAGCTGTTGTAATTGTTGTTAAATTATAACATCTTGAGCACTTTTTTCAAGGTTTTGTTCGTATTTTTGTTTATCGGCTCGAAAAACTGCGTATCCAAAAAGACCGTCTTCGAACATTTTTTTCTGATTTAAGGTTGCGAGAAGATTTTCAACTTCTGTTTGAGACACCAAACCGACATATTTCAAAAATTTTAATGGTCTGACCAATCTGGAACGATTATCAATATACTCTACGGATTTTTTTATTTTTCTTGTCATATCGAAACAGTCGATATTCTGGAAACCTGCATCTTTCAAATTTATCATTACCTCAGCCGGCGTTATCATTGCTGCCAATTTGAAACCAGTGCAGTAATCTCTGCTCATTTTTTCTTCTGTCTCATTTTTTGGTTTTCTTAAGTAAATGCCATCAGAAATCAACAATTTTCCGCCTGGTTTTAAAATTCTCATCATTTCTCTGTATAAGTTCAATGGATGTGGATATGCATAACAAAAACTCTCGATCGCGAATATTTTATCGAAATACGCATTAGGGAATTCTGTTTTGAAATAATTTCCGATTTGGACATTTACCTTATCCGCCAGATTTCTTTCAGTTATATATCGCCTGGCAAATTTGATCTGCGAATCAGACAAAGTAATCCCTATATATCTGGCTTCCGTATGCTGGGCCAGCCACATGGATGCCCCACCAACTCCGCATCCAGCATCCAAAATTAAATCTCCTGCTAAGGGATTTAATAATTTTTGCACAACCCGGTATTGGTTTGTTAATGCATCTTTCAAATGGTCATGTAGTGTTTCCCAGAATCCATAGTGAATTCCCAGACTTTTTTTATCATAATAAAACCAGTCGTACCATCTTGTAGACTTATTATAATAATCTTTTACACCCTGCAAATAAGGACTTAATTCTGGTTCCATAAATTTCAATTATAACACTTAGAACAAACGCAGTGATAGAACATTTAGAACATCTTTTGGTGAACTGGGCAGAAGTGAGCTGAGCGGCCAGCCATTTTTATTCTTTTTATTATTCCGCCATCTTTCTTTTTGCATTTTTCTCCTTCCATGCCATAGGCGTATTGCATGTTTTGGTAGTTTCCTTTTTTGCCTGATGCGTCGCGGTAATCTATATAAGAACTGCCACGGGCAATAATAGCCCGTTTTAACACCGGCCAGATGGCAGAATATATTTTTTTAAGTTCTTGCTCTTTGAGTGCCTCGGTTTTTTTAAACGGATGTATGCCTGCAATCCAGAGTATTTCATCGGAATAAATATTTCCGATGCCGGCAATAATACTCTGGTCCATCAAGGCTTGTTTAATTTTTAATTTTTTCCCAGCCAGCGCATTTTTAAATTTTTTAAAATCAAAATTTTTATCCATGGGGTCAGGCCCGAGTTTTATATCTTTTAATTTGTTTAACTTGTCTGTTGGCCAAACAAGCACCTTGGCGAATTTTCTCATATCGCAGAGGGCAAGCTGGCTACCATTAGAAAGAAAAAATAAAAGATGTATAAAACGGTTTTGCGGGTCATCACGCATCGGTCCGGGTAAAATACTTTTCCAACCTCCAACTCCCAACTTCCATTTTCCATACATTAGATGCCCGGTCATTTTTTGATGCACAAGCAAAGTGATATTGCTGCTCAGGCTGATGAGAATATTTTTGCCAATTCTCTCTATTTTTAGAATCTTTTCGTTAATCACACCCGCCTTGACTCGCGTCAGGCGAGGCAGGTCGCTCCAAAAACCCGTGATTTTTAATCCTGGCAAAAATTTTTTCAGATCTCTTATTATTATTTCTACTTCCGGCAGTTCCGGCATAAAATTATTTTCCCAAAATCTTGAGTGATTCTTTTATTCTGTTATTAGCGCCTGTTATTGTCTCGGGCACTTTTTTTAACGCCTCGCGCGCCTCGTTGCCTGAATATCCCAAAGACTGCAATGCCTCAAGCACATCCTGGTCATCTTTAAACATTGCGTTGCCTCCTTCCAGCGCGCCCAGTTTTTCTCTCAGTTCCAAGACTATTTTTTCCGCTGTTTTTCTGCCGATTCCGGAAACTTTTGTAAGATAAGAAATTTCGCCGGAAGAGATAGCTTTTTTGAGCGTGTCCAAGGGAGCCACTGCCAAAACTCCAAGGGCTGATTTCGGCCCGATGCCGGAAATTTGTATGAGCAATTCAAAAAATTCCAGTTCCGCATATTCAAGAAATCCATAAAGTTCTGGGGTGCCGGCGCCCTCTCTATTATATAGATGCGTCCAAAGAGAAATTTGTTCTCCTTTTTTTGGAGCCTTTTTTATTGTTTGTGCCCCGCTGAAAATTCTGTAACCAATGCCATTTGTGTCAACAATTAAAAATTTGTCTGTTTTCATTAAAAGCGAGCCATTGATGCGAGATATCATGTTATTATTTTAACCGCTTGACAGCCATAAATCAATAGGTGTAAAATAGATAACCAGATGGGACATTAACTTCAGGGGTCTTCTCAATCTCAAGGAGTATGGCATGCACCACGATGTGGCAGGACCCGTAGTGCTTTTAAACGGTGAGAAGTTAGGCGCCGTTTCGGAAGTTGACGAGTTGAAAAAGTGGGTTTCAAACCCCACCTTTTCGAGACAAGTGATGGTGCGGGTGGAACCACATCATCATCTTCAGCCCATGAACGGGCACGGAGGAATCCGCAAATTTGCCTTGATTGGACGCGGAATTCTTGCGTTCCCGCGTCCGCAGATTTCTGTAGGAATTATTTTTTTTACTGATATACAAAAAAAAAGAAAGATCGCCATTGTTCCTGAGAGAGCGATTCTTCCTCTCAAAAATTCTCGGGCATTTGCCGCAGGAGCTGGCCGTGGCTGATGATAGTCCAAAATATTGCACTGATTGTGGAAGAGAAATTCCGTCTCTGCGTCTAAAAGCAGTACCTGACGCAGAAAGATGTACTTCCTGTCAGTCTATGTTTGAACTGGTAAATAGCAAAAAACACTATTCGCGATTTGAATCCCCAAGAAACATCGCCTTTTCCCCGAGGCATCCAGAAGCTTTTAGTTAAGTCCTTTTTTGGGAAATAACATACCCCGCTACGGCGGGGCTTTCCTTTCCCAAAATTTGCAAAATAAAATTTTAATGCTATCATCAAAATAATTTTATGGCCATAACCAAATCAGCGCAAAAGGCGCTCCGCCAGTCAATAAGAAGAAAAAAAATAAACCTCAGAAGAAAAGGGGCGTTTAAGGACGCGATTAAAGAAGCGCGGAAATTAAAATCCAACGAGGCGCTTTCTCTTGCTTATAAGGCGATAGACAAGGCGGCAAAAAGGGGAGTGATAAAAAAGAATACTGCCAACCGCAAAAAATCCCGCTTGGCAAAATTGCTGAAGAAATAATTTTTGCCCCCACGAGGAATCGAACCTCGATCTCTTCCTCCGCAGGGAAGTGCTCGATCCGTTGAGCTATGGGGACTTTAACTTATTAATTCTTGTAATTTATAACCTAATTCCAATATCTCTTTTCTAATGCTGCTGTCAAGGTAATTAATAAAACATATTCCCATAAAATTTTTTCTGAACCGTTTTGTTCTACTACGTTTTTTAATATAAGCACTGGCGAACTGATATTCGGGAATATTTAATATTTTTGACCAGAATTTTTTAACTGTCTTGATGCGATGATAGTAATGCATGTGAAGTCTTAGACGAAATTTCTTTTCGTCTATATTATAACATTTTCTGAGTAAAGTTATATAAAGTTTAGCCAATTTTGGATCAGTATTTGTAAATTTTACTCCACTTACTTTTTCGTGTTTAGCTCCTTCCGCCCAATATAACATAGCGAGCATTGATTTATAAAAACCCAAATTATTTATTGGAAATGTGGCAATTTCTTTATTAATTTTTTCTTTTAAAATACGTAATTGTTTTTCTTTTTCTTTCTTCTTTGCCTCAATTGCTAGTGGTCTTATTTTTTTCAAGTGTACTAATTGTGCACTTTTGTTAAACGGTATATTTAATCGTTTCACGAGCCAAGTGCATAAGGTGCTTTTGGGAACGTTTAATTCTTCTTTTATTTCTTTATAGGTTTTACCTTTGATCCTTAAGGTCTCGGCTTTCTTTTTTATTTTGTTGTTATAAATTTTTCCACGCATTTTAAAACCCTAAAATTCTGGCAATTGTTGAAATCAGCGATTCCTCTATTTTCTTTTCCGGCAAAAAGCGGATGAGCAGGTTTCTCAGTTTATCCGGTTCCACATCTTCAATCAAGATGGTGATGTACGGCATAAAAGTTTTTTTTGATTCTAAAATCAGTTCTTTTCTGTGTGGCGGATTATATTCTATCCAAAAAGATTTTAAATTTTCGTAATCATAAATTCTGTTTTTAATTTGGACGCCTCTCGGCCCAGCAGAAAAATTGACCATTTCCGGCCGTCTTGCCCCGTAAAGCGCAAGCGAGAAACCTGCAAGAAGAACCAGAATGGCAAAGAGAAAGGCCCTAAGAAAAATCGCGGAGACAAAAAACCCGAGCGTAATAATTCCCAGCGCCCAAAACCAGTCAGAAGATTTTTCGTAAAAAATATATTCCGGCGCGCTCCACTCAATTTTTTCGGTTTTTTGCTGTTCGTTTGCCATAAAAACGGAAGGGGTGAGATTCGAACTCACGGTGCCATTTCTGACACAGCAGTTTTCAAGACTGCCCGATTAAACCACTCTCGCACCCTTCCAGTTTAGATGTCTGCCCTGTTTAAGACATGACGAGCAAATTTTTATTCTTTTTCCGTTGAGAAGTTGGCCCCATTGCAAGTTGGGGTATTTTCTTGTTTTTTTTGTCGGGTTGTATTTTCCGCGGAGCAGGTTTCTCTTGCCAGCCATCATTGAACCTTTTTTGCATATGGGACAAATCTTTGCCATAGTTTTTTATGTTATAATATTTATTAATATTATGCAAGGAATAAATTTTATTTTCGCCATTATCATTCTTATTATTTCCGCTGTCATTCATGAAATTTCTCATGGCTATGCTGCATACGCAATGGGTGACAACACAGCAAAAGACGCGGGCCGCCTAAGCTTAAATCCATTTAAACATCTTGACCCGTACGGTTCGCTCATTATTCCGGCCTTAACTTATCTTCTGGGCGGTTTTATTTTCGGCTGGGCAAAACCAGTGCCGTTTAACCCATATAATTTAAGAAACCAGAAATGGGGTCCGGCTCTTCTGGCAGCAGCAGGACCTGTTTCTAATTTTGTAATCGCTATTATTTTCGGATTAATTATTCGCAACAGCGCATCATTTGCATTTTTACCAGCGCCGTTTTTTGACCTGGCAACGCTTATTGTTTTTATAAACCTGATTTTGGGAATTTTTAATCTTGTGCCCATACCGCCCTTAGACGGTTCAAAAATTCTTTTTGCAATTTTGCCAGCCAGTTGGCGGAACATAGAAATTTCTCTGGAGCGTTTCGGTTTTATAATTTTAATAATTTTTATCTTTGCTTTTTCACAAATTTTACTGCCGGTAATAGCATTTTTCTTCAAATTAATCACTGGGTTAAGTTTTTAAATCTTGACTATAAAATTTTTTCTGATATTCTTATTTTTGTGTCTACTATCAATCAGTTAATCAAAAAGCCGCGCAAGAGCGTAAAGAGAAAGACAAAATCTGTTGCTCTTTGCCACAGTTTTAATACTCTGGAGAACAGGCCGGTTTTTCATTCATCGCCTTTTAAGCGGGGAGTGTGTCTCAAGGTAATGACCCAGACGCCTAAAAAACCTAATTCTGCTTTGCGTAAAGTGGCGCGTGTTCGTCTCACCAACGGCATGGAAGTGACTGCCTATATTCCCGGCATCGGCCATAATCTACAGGAGCATTCTGTTGTTTTGGTGCGCGGAGGCAGGGTTAAAGATTTACCAGGAGTGCGTTATCATATTGTCAGGGGCATTTTAGACGCAGGCGGAGTTGAAAACAGAAGACAGCAAAGGAGTAAATACGGCGCGAAAAAGCCTAAATAATTTTTATGCGTAGAAAAGTTAAAAACAAAAACATAGTAAAAGAAGATTTTATATACGACTCAATTACAGTTGAGAAGTTTATTAATTATATAATGAAAGAGGGAAAGAAATCCATTGCCAGAAAAATAATGTATTCTGCTTTGGATGAAATTGCCCAAAAAACAAAAACGGATAAGCCTTTGGATATTTTGGAGCTTGCCGTTAAAAACGCGTCGCCTGTTTTGGAAGTCCGTTCTAGGAGAGTGGGAGGGGCAAATTATCAGGTGCCGAGAGAGGTTCGGCCAGAGAGAAGATTTGCCTTGGCCTGCCGTTGGATATTGGAAGCGGTCAGAGCAAAAAAGGGTTTGGCAACGCACAAAAAACTTGCGGATGAATTGATTCTTGCTTCAAAAAACGAAGGTCCGGCAATTAAAAAGAAAGAAAATGTGCACAAAATGGCAGAGGCAAACAAAGCATTTGCGCATTTCGCCTGGTAAAGAAATCAGCGAAAAACGAATTTATCGCGAATATACGAATTGTTTATGAAAGAATTAGTCAGGAAAGATATTTTACATCCGGAATTAAGTTATAAAATTGTTGGTTGCGCATTTGATGTTTATAATGAATTGGGTAGCGGACACCATGAAAAATATTATCAAAGAGCGCTTGCTGAAGCTTTTTCAAAACAAAATTTAAGTTTCCGCGAGCAGGTGCATTTTCCGTTAAGTTTTAAAGGAAAAGTTATCGGCAGAAATTTTCTGGATTTTTTGGTAGAAAATAAAGTTGTGGTCGAAATAAAGAAGAGCGAAAGATTTTCAAAAACGCATATTGATCAAGTAATGGAATATTTAAAATTAAGCAATTTGGAACTTGCCATTTTGATAAATTTCGGCAGCCAAGGAGTTATCTTTAAAAGAATTATTAATATTAAGAAAAATTCGTAAAATGGAGAAGGCACAACAAATTGGAAATGACTTGCTAAAACTTACCAATGCCAAAAGCATTTTTCTCTATGGTTCAAGAGCAAGAAGCGATTTTTATAAAGAAAGCGATTATGAAATCGGAGTTTTGATGGAAAGGGATAAATACGTGGGGAGAAGCGAAATAAAAAAACAAACCAATTTAAAAGGCGTAAACATTTTTCCTTTTTATTATGAAGATTTTATTATTGGTAACCCCGACACCCCGTTTGTAAAATCAATCTATATGAGAGAGATTATTGAGGCCGGAAAAACACTGGCGGGAGAAAAAATAATAGAAAATCTGAAACAACCAGAGATTAAATTAGTAGATATAATTGAGGATTTGAGATTTAACCTTGGCTATGCCCTGGCGGCCACCCATTCATACAGAAATGGGGACAACGAAACATCGTTATTGCATCTCGCAAAATCCTGTCTTTTTGGAACAAGAGATTACATTATTTTTAAAACACAAAAATTTCTAATTAACTATGATGAAATTTTAAGCACATCAAAAAGTTTAAATCTAGAAGAATACAGTGGATTACCGATTTACGCTTATAAGTTACGCAAAAAAGAAACAGGACTGAGCGAGCAAAATCTTTTCAAAAATATTTCGTATTTAAATAAGTTTATTGAAACAGAGTTTGTAAAAGTTTTTCAGAAAAAAGGGAATATAGTTTTAATTAAAAAAGATTAAAAGAAAAATTATTCGTAAATTCGTATAGATTCGTTATTCGTTGATATTTTATGAGAGAATATTCTTTAGAAAAGACGCGCGATATTGGCATTATCGCCCACATAGACGCAGGGAAAACAACCTTTACAGAGAGAGTTCTTTTTTATACCGGCGTTTCTCATAAAATTGGCGAAGTGCACACCGGTGATACTGTTATGGATTGGATGGAGCAGGAAAGGGAAAGAGGAATTACAATTACTTCAGCGGCCACAACTTGTTTTTGGACTCCAACTTACAGAGACAAAGATAAAAATTTTGAAAATCGTATAAATATTATTGATACCCCCGGACACGTTGATTTTACAGCAGAGGTGGAGCGTTCGCTCCGTGTGTTGGATGGTGCGGTTGTAGTATTTGACGGCGTTGCCGGCGTTGAACCGCAGTCAGAAACAGTCTGGCGTCAGGCAGATAAATATAAAGTTCCGCGAGTTTGTTTTGTAAACAAATTGGACCGTCTTGGGGCAAGCTTTGAAAAAAGTTTTCATTCTATTTTAGAGCGTCTCAGCAAAAACGCAGTAAGAATGCAGATTCCCATCGGGCTTGAGGAAAATCATAACGGGCTTGTTGATTTGCTTACAAAAAAGGCGTATGAATTTAATGGAAAATTCGGTGAAGAAATAAAAGAGGTTGCTGTGCCAGAAAACATGAAAGACGATGTGAAAAAATACCACCACGAATTAATAGAAAAAATTGTTGAAAAAGACCACGAGCTCATGAAAAAATATTTAGACGGCAAAGAAGTTGGTCTTGACGAGCTTCGCGCTGTTTTGCGGAAGGCGGTTATTAATTATGAAATTATTCCTGTTTTTTGCGGTTCAGCCTTAAAAAACAAGGGGGTGCAATTTGTGCTGGACGCGGTTGTGGAATATCTGCCAAGCCCAATAGATTTGCCTCCGGCAAAAGGTCATGATCCCAAAACAGGCGAGAAAGTTTTAGTAGAGACAAATGATGACGCTCCATTTTCCGCGCTTGTTTTTAAACTGCAGACAGATCCCTATGTTGGTCAACTGAGTTATTTCAGAGTTTATTCAGGAGTGCTTGAGGCAGGTTCTTATGTTTTGAATAATACAACAGGCAATAAGGAACGCGTTGGCAGAATTTTGCGCATGCACGCCAATGACAGAGAAGAAGTGAAAACAGCTTATGCCGGAGACATTGCAGCCATTGTCGGTTTAAAAGACACGAGAACAGGAGATACATTAAGCGCGGAAGAAAAACCAGTGATATTAGAAAAGATTGACTTCCCTGACCCCGTTGTATTTATGCGCATTGAGCCGAAGTCAAAACAAGACCAGGAAAAAATGGGCATGGCGCTCAAGAGATTGTCTGACGAAGACCCGACATTTAAAATAAAATCAGACCAAGAAACCATGGAAACAATTATCTCCGGTATGGGTGAATTACATCTGGAAATTATTGTGGACAGAATGAAAAGAGAATTTAATGTTGATATCAGTGTTGGCAAGCCGCAGGTTGCGTACAAAGAAACAATCACTAGCAACGCCGAGGCAGAGGGCAAGTACATCAGGCAATCAGGAGGCAGAGGCCAATACGGACATGTCAAAATCAAGGTTATACCAAAAGAGAGAGGTGCTGGATATGAATTTATCAATTCCATCAGGGGCGGTATTATTCCCCAGGAATTTATTCCGGCCGCGCAAAAAGGAATCAAAGAGGGAATGGAAAAAGGAGTTATCGCCGGATATCCAATGGTGGATATGGCAGTGGAACTTTTTGACGGTTCTTACCATGATGTTGACTCTTCGGAAATCGCATTCAAGATTGCCGGCTCAATGGCCTTACAGGAGGCAACACGAAAAGCAAAGCCGGTTATTCTGGAACCCATTATGAAAGTGGAAGTTGTTGTGCCTGAAAAATTTTTGGGAGATATCACTGGCAATTTGAGTTCCCGTAGAGGCCAGATAGAAAATATGAGTGAGCGCACAAACTTAAAAGTCGTTGACGCCAAAGTTCCACTTTCGGAAATGTTCGGCTATGTCACAGCATTGCGCTCCATGTCAGAGGGCAGAGGAACATATAACATGGAATTTGACCATTACGCAATTGTGCCGGTAAACGTGGCACAGCTTATAATAGAAGGGAAAAAGTAAATATAATGCGAATGATACGAAAACGTATGCGAATGCCACGAAAAGTTTCGCATAATTCGCAAATTATTTCGCAAATTTAGCATTATGTCCACAGAAGAAGAAAAAAAAGAAGAAGAGCAAGAAGATTTAATTTCCGAAGAAGTTCTTGACGATAATTTGGAATTAGAAAAAGACCTAGAAGATTTGCCGATATAACTTGACTTTAAATAATATTCCATTAAGATAATATTATTGCGTAAAATTTACGCTTTTTATTTGTTTAAAACGTCGAAACATTATTATTTAGAATTTAGTATTTAGAATTTAAATTTATGGCAGGAAAATTTGAGAGAACAAAGCCGCACGTAAACGTCGGCACAATCGGCCACGTTGACCACGGCAAAACCACTTTGACCGCAGCCATTTTGCACGTGCTTAATATGGCGGGCGATGGCTACAAGTCAAAAGTTGAGAAGGTTGAAAATATTGACAACGCTCCTGAGGAAAAGGCCAGAGGCATTACCATTGCCTTGCACCACTCAGAGTATGAAACACCAAAGCGCCACTACGCGCACATTGACTGTCCTGGGCACGCTGACTACATCAAAAACATGATTACCGGAGCTGCCCAGCAGGACGGAACTATTTTGGTTGTTGCTGCAACTGATGGTGTTATGCCCCAGACAAGAGAGCACATTTTACTTGCTCATCAGGTTGCAGTTCCTTCTGTTGTAGTGTTTTTAAACAAGGTTGACATGGTTGAAGACAAAGAACTTATTGATTTGGTTGAAGCAGAAATAAGAGAACTTCTTAATAAATACGAATTCCCAGGAGATACAACTCCCATTATAAAAGGATCAGCCTTAAAGGCGCTTGACGCCAAGTCAGTTGATGACGAATCAGCCAAGCCCATTATGGAACTTGTCAAAGCCCTTGATGAGTATGTTCCGGAACCGGCCAGGGACATTGATAAACCATTTTTAATGCCCATAGAAGACATATTTTCCATTGAGGGCAGAGGAACGGTTGTCACAGGCAGGATTGAAAGGGGCCAGGTTAGTGTTAACGATGAAATTGAGATTGTTGGCCTTGGAGACACTAAAAAAACAATTGTCACTGGCATTGAAATGTTTAATAAATCTCTTGAAAAAGGTTTGGCCGGAGACAACGCCGGTATCCTTTTGAGAGGTCTTAAAAAAGAGGAAGTGCAGAGAGGCCAGGTGCTTTCAAAACCCGGTTCTGTCACTCCGCACACGGAATTTGATTCAGAGGTTTATATTTTGACCAAGGAGGAAGGCGGACGTCACACTCCGTTTTTTGCCGGATACAAACCACAGTTCTATATAAGGACAACGGATGTCACCGGTGAAATCACTTTACCAGAAGGTACGGAAATGGTTATGCCTGGAGATACAATCACTTTTAAGGTGAAGCTTCTTGCTCCTGTGGCGTTGGAAGAAAAACAGAGATTTGCCATCAGAGAGGGAGGCAAGACTGTTGGTGCCGGAGTCGTCTCAAAGATAACAAAATAAAAAATGGCAGTTGCTAAAGAAAAAAAGGGGCCCGGACCAGGGGTCCAGAAACTGAGAATAAGAATTCGTGCCCACGAACACAAAATTTTGGATGCAAGCGTCAAACAGATTATTGACACAGCCAAAAGATACGGCGCGGAAATAGCCGGCCCCATACCCTTGCCGACCGCCATCACAAAATACACTGTCAATCGCTCCACATTTATAGATAAAAATTCCAGGGAGCAGTTTGAAATGAGAGTGCATAAAAGACTGGTTGATATTCTTAACCCCAATTCAAAAATAATTGAGTCCCTGACAAATCTTAATTTGCCGGCTGGAGTGGATGTGGAGGTAAAGATGGCCTAGTTCAATCTTGTAAGATGAAAAAATTTTTAGTCGTAAAACAAAAGATGACTCAGGTTTTTGACGAGGAAGGAAATGTTGTTCCCGTTACTTTGGTAAAGCACTTGGAAGCGTCGCTTCCACCCGGAAGCGACGCTTCCCCTTGGGACGAATTGAACGAGGGCGACAAGATAAAAATTTCAGGGATAACAAAAGCAAAGGGTTTCCAGGGCGTTGTCAAACGTCATGGATTTCACGGCGGACCGCGCACTCATGGTCAGAAACATTCCGAAAGAGAGCCGGGTTCAATCGGTATCGGCGGTGTCCAAAGAGTATTTAAGGGTATGCGTATGGCAGGCAGAATGGGCGGGAAAAGAGCGACAATCAAGAATCTAAAAATAATAAAACTGGACAAAGAAAAAGGCGAAGTTTTAATTTCAGGAGCGATTCCCGGAAGACGCGGAACAAAATTGGAAATTTATTATGGAAGCTAAATTATATAATCAAAAAGCGGAAGAGATTGGCAATGTGAAATTGTCTGAAAAAATTTTCGGTTTGAAATGGAATTCTGATTTAATGCACCAGGTTGTCACCTCCATGCAGTCAAACAAGCGCATTAAGGTCGCACACGTCAAGACAAGGGGAGAGGTTGTTGGAAGCGGCAAGAAACCCTGGAGGCAAAAAGGCACTGGTCGGGCAAGGCATGGTTCTTTCCAGTCTCCGATTTGGATAGGAGGAGGTGTGACCCACGGCCCGAATAAAGAGAGAAATTATTCAAAAAAAATAAACAAGAAGATGAAGAAGCTCGCGCTCTTTACAGCCCTTTCGCAAAAACTGCGCGATAAAGAAGTTATTTTTTTGGATAAACTCAGCCCTGAGAAAAACAAAACAAAAGAGGCCCAAAAAATAGTGGCATCTCTTTCTAAAATCAGCGGTTTTGAAAAAATCTCTTTTAAAAAGAAAAACCGGTTTATTCTTGCCTTAGATAAAAAAAGCGAAGAAATAACAAAAAGCTTCAGAAACCTTCCGGGGGTTTTTATAAACGAGGCGAAAAATTTAAACGCCCTTGATGTTTTAACTTACAAATATCTTATTTTCGTTGATTATAAATGAAAAAATATTTTTTTCTAATTTTAATTGCGGGTATGATTGCATTCCCGTTTTTTTCTTTTAGCCAGGACAACCAAAAAATAACGCTCACTTTGTTTCACGGAGAAGAGTGTCCTCATTGCCGGGTAGAACGGGCTTTTTTAACTGATTTGCAAAAACAAATGCCCAATTTGGAAGTTAAAGAATACGAAGTCTGGCATAACACTAATAATCAAAAACTTTTTTCTGAAACAGCGCAGAAAATGGGCATTAAAGAATTGGCAGTACCCTTAACTATTGTTGGGGACAAATATCTTGTTGGCTTTGACACGCCGGAAAATTACGGAGAAAAAATAAAAGAGATGGTTGGGTTTAAGCAATCCAGTAATGATAATTCAAAAATAATTTCTGTTCCGTTTTTTGGAAAAATTGACGCGAAATCTTTTTCTTTGCCAGTCTTGGCAGTTGTTGTGGGAACTTTAGACGGGTTTAACCCATGCTCAATGTGGTCTTTGCTGATTATGCTTACACTTGTCATTGCCACTGGCTCGCGGAAAAAAGTTTGGCTGGTTGGCTGGACGTTTATAATAATATCGTCTCTTTCTTATTTTCTTTTTATGTCAGCATGGCTTAATGTTTTTATGTTTCTCGGATATTTAACTATCATAAGGATTATTGTCGGCGTAATCGCGCTTTTCAGCGGAATTATTTCCATAAGAGAATACTACACATCAAAACCAGATGTTTGTGAAGTTGGTTCGTCAGAAGAACAGAAAAATAAAATTTTTAAAAAAATAGAAAAAGTCATGGCTTCGCCCAACGCGTTGTGGCTTATTCTGGGCGTTGCGAGCATTGCTTTCTCGGTGAACTTAATAGAGATGATGTGTTCGCTTGGTTTGCCGGTTCTCTTTACAAAAACTCTCTCAATGTATAATCTGGCAGCGTGGAAATATTACGCTTATATTTTACTCTACGTATTTTTTTACATGATTTTAAATATTCTAGTTGTGCTTGTCGCGGGATTTACAATGAAGTTTATGAGTGTGACAAACAAATACTCGCGCTGGTTCCGGCTTGTCGCCGGCATCTTAATGGTGATTTTAGGTTTGATATTTTTAATCAGACCGGAGATGTTGATGTTTTAAACCCCTTTGTGTTTCCCCTTATCAGGGGAAATTTATTTTTTCTCCTCCCTGATAAGGGAGGCAGGGTGAGTTTTATTTGACTTAATTTCAACTTTTTGTTATCATCTTTTGCATGGCGTTGCTTGATATTTTTAAAGGAAAGCGCAAGAGCCAGGAGCGGATTGAGGCGGTTAAGAAAAAATCCGAGCCTGTTGCAAAGGAGCAAATAAAGGAGAAATCAAGGGCCTTGTCAAAGGCCTCTAATTTTGCCAAACTTGTCCCGCACATCGCGGAAAAATCCACTAATCTTGGCGAAAAAGGCATTTATGTATTTAAAGTTAAAGACAACGCCAACAAAATATCAATCAGCCGTGCCATAAAAGAAATGTACGGAGTTACTCCGATAAAAGTTAATATTATTAATTTACCCGGATTAAAAAAGGCATTAGTTTATCTTAAAAAAGGAGACAAAATAGAATTATCATGAAAAGTTATAAACCCACAAGTCCATCAAGAAGACAGATGACCGGAATTAATTTCCGCGGGGTTTTGACCAGTCATGGGCCGGAAAAAAGTTTAACCCGAGGAATTAAAAGACATGTAGGCAGAAATTCCGCAGGCAGAATTACCGTACGTCACAAGGGCGGCGGGGCAAAAAGATTATTTCGTGATGTTGATTTTAAATATGATAAAAAAAATATTCCGGCCAGCATCAGAACAATAGAATACGATCCCAACAGGTCGGGATTTATAAGTTTGGCAGTTTACGCTGACGGCGAAAAAAGATATATGCTTTTACCCATTGGTATAAAACCAGGGGACAGAGTTGTGGCCTCGGAAAATGCTGAAATAAAAATCGGCAACCGTCTGCCAATAAAAAATATTCCTGTAGGCACTTTTGTTTATAATATAGAATTGAGACCAAGTGGCGGAGCAAAACTTGTGCGTTCCGCAGGAAATTACGCTGAAATTCTTGCTCATGACAATGGACATTCCCTGTTAAAACTTCCCTCAACAGAGGTGAGAAAGGTTTTATGGGATTCATGGGCCAGCATAGGACAGGTTTCTAAAGATGAGCATAAGCTTATTAATATTGGCAAGGCAGGCAGGTCAAGACACAAGGGAATAAGACCCACCGTACGTGGTTCTGCCATGAATCCGGTTGACCATCCGTTTGGCGGCGGGGAAGGTCGTCAGGGCGCGGGCATGAGAAGGCCGAAGAATTTGTGGGGCAAGGGAGTACGCGGAGTGAAAACAAGAAACAAAAAAAAATACTCCAGAATATTTATAGTTTCAAGAAGAAATAAAAAATAATGACAAGGTCGCTTAAAAAGGGTCCATATGTTTACGAAAAATTGATCAAAAAAATCAGTACGACAAAACCGGATGATGTTATAAAAACTTGGGCAAGAGATTCGCAGATATCGCCGGAAATGGTTGGCTATACTTTTGGCGTGCATAACGGCAAAGATTTTGTGCCGGTTAGGATTGCGGAGGAAATGGTTGGGCACAGGCTTGGCGAATTCAGCCCTACCAGAAAATTTGTAAAGCACGGAGGCAAGATACAGAAAGAGATAGATGCCGGCAAAAAAGAGGCAGAGGCCACAAAAACATCAGCACCGGCAACGGAAATTAAAAAATAATTCAAATCAACGAATGACAACCGAATGCAACAAATATTCGTAATTTGTATCATTAGTATAAAATTTGTAGATTAGTATTATGTCAGAAATAACAGCAAAATTAAATTATTACAGAATGGCGCCGAGAAAAGTTCGGCTTATTGTTGATTTGGTGCGGGGGAAAAATTTGCAGGATTCTTTTGCCCAGTTGAAATTTTCTCCCAACAAGGCCTCTTCGGTTATTGCCAAGTTATTAAAATCAGCCTTCAGCAACGCCAAAAACAATTTTAAAATAAAAGATCCGGAAAAATTATTTATTAAAAAAATTACGGTTGATGACGGCCCGACACTGAAAAGATATATGCCGCGGGCCCGCGGTTCTGTCAGTCCCATCAGAAAAAGAACCAGTCACATATCAGTAATATTATCAAATCATGAGTAAGACAACGCATCCATATTCATTCAGATTGGGAATTTTGCGAAACTGGAAATCGCGTTGGTTTAACATTCGCAATTACAGAAAAATTTTAAAAGAAGACGTGCTTTTGCGTGAATGGCTTGAGAAAAAAATGAGAGGCTTGTATGTGGCGGAGATTGACATAGAAAGAGGGCCTTCGTCTCTGGAGATAATAGTGAAGACATCAAGACCCGGCATGATAATCGGCAGAAAGGGCGAGGGGAGCGAGAAACTCAAGAAAGATATTTTAATATACCTGGCAAAAACCAAGGCGCAGATTCCCAGAGAGGTAAAATTAACCATAGAAGAGGTTAGGTCTCCGGAGAGCAATGCCAGCATAATGGCCCAAATAGCAGTGGAAAGCCTAGAAAAAAGAATGCCCTTTAGGAGAGTGATGAAGCAGACTCTTGAAAAGGCTATGTCCAACAAGGATGTCAAGGGTGTTAAGATTGCGCTGGCCGGCAGACTGGACGGTTCTGAAATGAGCAGGAGCGAATGGTTGAAGCGGGGCAGAGTGCCTCTTCAGACATTGAGGGCGGATATTGATTTTGCCATTGAAAGAGCCCATCTTCCTTATGGTGACATAGGTGTAAAGGTCTGGATTTATAGAGGCGAGAAATTTGAATAAAATGGCTTTGTTTCCAAGAAAAGTTAAATTCAGAAAATGGCAGAGAGGAAGAAAAAATCTCAAGCTTGTTCGCGTTGCCACAAGAGGGAAAAATCTCAGCTTCGGAGCGTTTGGTTTAAAATCAGAGACAATGGGCGAGATAAAAGTTAATCAGATTGAGGCAGCAAGAAAGGTAATGGCGCGTTTTACCCAGAAGGGAGGCAAGACATGGATAAGAATTTTTGCAGACAAGCCCGTGACGCAAAAGGCAGCTGAGGTTGGCATGGGACAGGGCAAGGGCGATCCGGTTGGATTTATTGCTTCTGTTAAACCGGGCACAATAATTTTTGAAATAGACGGCCTTGACGAAAAATCAAGCAAAGAGGCGCTTCGCAAAGCAGGTTCCAAATTACCAGTAAAGACGAAAATAATAGCAAGGTAATATGGCCAAAAAATTAAAGGGAATTGTTGTTTCTGATGCCATGAATAAGACAGTGGTGGTTTTGGTAAACCGTTATGTGAAGCATCCCAAGTATAAAAAATATTTAAAAAAGAGCAAAAAATACAAGGCCCATGATGAGAATAATGAATATAAAAAAGGAGACAATGTTTTAATTGAAGAAACAAGGCCGATATCAAAAGACAAGCACTTTAAAGTTTCTGCAAAAATATGATACAACCAAGAACAATGTTGAACGTCGCTGATAACACCGGCGCAAAGATAGTCCAAGTCATAAAAGTGCTGGGCGGGACAAGAAAAAGATACGCCCGTATCGGAGATGTTGTTATTGTTTCCGTAAAATCAGCCGAGCCAAGAAAAATCGTTAAGAAGAAAGATGTGTTACAGGCATTGGTTGTCAGACAACGCCAGCCGTTCAGGAGAAGAGACGGTTCTTATATTAGATTTGACGATAACGCAGTGGTCATTGTTGACAGGGCGAAAAGGGAACCAAAGGGAGGGAGAATTTCCGGACCCATTCCGCGCGAAATTCAGGAAGCAGGATACACAAAAATTATTTCTTTGGCACCGGAGGTGGTATAGACTACGAATATGAAAATTAAGAAAGGCGATACAGTAAAAATAATTTCTGGCAAGGACCGGGGAAAGACGGGCAAAATTACTCATTCCCTTGTAGAAATAAATAAAATTGTTGTTGAGGGAGTGAATGTTAGAAAGAAGCACACCCGGCCGAAGAAGCAGGGACAGAAAGGCCAGACCATACAGATGCCCATGCCGATTGATGTTTCCAATGCTGTTCTTATTTGTTCTGCCTGCGGAAAAACAACACGGATTGGAGCAAAAACAATCGGCAGTAAAAAAGTCCGCGTTTGCAAAAAATGCGGAGCGGAAATTTAATCAATCAATTCTTGACTTTCAATTTTACGGCTGATATATTAAGAGTATGGCTACTATTACTATTTCCAAAGAAAAAATATTAAAACAAAAAGGGGTGGTGGTTTTACCTCTAAAGGAATATCAGATGCTTTGTGAAAGGGCAGTGCCTGTTTATTGTTTGAGCGGTAAAGAGGCCGAAGAGGTAGATAAATTGGCAAAAAGGGGATTAAAAGAATATCGAGCCGGAAAATGCAGGACGATAAAATCTTTAGCCGACCTAGATTAAGTTTGGTTTATGAAAATAAGAATTTCTCCTCTTTTTGAAAAGCATTACAAAAAACTTCCTTTAAATATTAAAGAGCAGGCCAAAAGAAAAGAGAAAATTTTTAGAGAAAATCCATTTCATACTCTTTTAAACACGCATAAACTTTGCGGAAAAGAAAAAGAAATCTGGGCTTTTGGGATAACTTATTCTTATCATATAAAATTTATTTTTCTTAATGATAGAGAGGTTTTATTTTTGGATATCGGCACACATGATATTTATAAATAGATATGAAAAACCCCTTTGAATCAGTTCCCGGCGGAGAAAAAGAAAAATACGAAATTTCATAAGAATTGCAAAAAATACAAGAAAATGATAGTGTGTTTATGTTGGCCAATGAGCCAATTTTTGTATGATTTCCATAAAAGAAAAATATAATAAGTATAGAAAAAATTTCAAAAACGTAATGGCCGCGCCTAAAATTTTGAAAGTGGTGATTTCCACTGGCACAGGTTCTGCAAAGGATGATAACCGCAAGACCAGCATAGAGAAATCATTTATTGCCATAGCCGGCCAAAAACCAAAAGTAAACAAGGCCAAGAAATCAATAGCCACGTTCAAGTTGCGCCAGGGAATGCCCGTGGGTTATACTGCCACATTGAGAGGTCAGAGAATGCATGATTTTTTGGAAAAGCTTATAAACGTATCCATCCCGCGCGTTAGAGATTTTAGAGGACTCAATTCTAAAATTATTGACGATAATGGCAGTATGACAATTTCTTTTAAAGAACATATTGTTTTTCCTGAAGCGGGAGAAGAAGATGTAAAATCGTCTTTTGGATTGGGGGTGACAATTGTAAGCAGCGCTAAAAAAAGAGGGGAGGCCCAAGAACTTTTTAAATTACTTGGTTTCCCGTTTAAAAAATAAAACTTTATGGCAAAAAAATCAGTCATAGCCAGATCGCAAAAAAAACCGAAATACAAATCGCGTGTTGTGAGGCGTTGTTTCAGATGCGGGAGAAAACATGGCTATATGAGAGATTTTGATTTGTGCAGGATATGTTTCAGGGAATTGGCAAGCAATGGAATGGTGCCGGGAGTTAAAAAGTCATCTTGGTAAATTTATGGATCCAATAGCAGACATGTTAATAAGGATAAAAAATGTCCAGGCCGTTAAAGGGGAGACGGTCAGCGTTTCCTATTCCAGCATAAAAATGGCCATTGCCGAAAAATTGCTTCAGGCGGGATTTTTAAAAGGTGTTGACAAAAAGGGCAAAAAAAATAAAAAGATGATGGACTTGACACTTCTTTATAGCGATAAAGGCATTCCGGCAATCACGGCAATATCGCGCGTTTCAAAATTATCAAAAAGAATTTATATCAGCGCAAAGGATATAAAAAGCACAAGGGCGGGACTGGGAGTTCAGATAATTTCTACAACCAAGGGAATTTTGACTGACAAGGAAGCTAGAAAAGAAAAGGTCGGCGGTGAAATAATATGCGTTGTTTGGTAATTTTTTATGAGCAGGATGGCAAAAAAACCAATATTGATACCGGAAAAAGTTGATATTGCAAAAGATGGAGAAAAAATTAAAGTAAAAGGACCGCTGGGCGAACTGGAGAGGATTTTTAAAAATAACATAGAAATTTCCATAAAAGACGGGAATATTGTTTTAACTGCCAAAAAAGAAGACAAAGAAACAAAGGCGCTTTTGGGAACATATGTCTCTCACATAAGAAATATGATAGCCGGCGTCACAAAAGGTTTTGAAAAAAAACTTATCATAGAGGGAATTGGTTTTAGGGCTCAGGTTGAGGGTACAAATTTGGTTTTAAATCTTGGACTTTCCCACCCTGTTAAAATGGGAATTCCCAAAGGCTTGAAAGTACAGGTGGAAAAGAGCATTGTCTCCGTGTCTGGATTTAATAAAGAAACAGTAGGCCAATTTAGCGCAAATGTAAGAGCATTAAAGAAACCAGAACCGTATAAGGGCAAAGGCATAAGATATGAAAACGAAATTATAAGAAGAAAGGCAGGCAAGAAAGCCGCCACAACAGGCGCAGTATAAAATTATGAGATTGATGAGCAAAAAAAGAGTGAGGGCAAAAATATCCGGCACCAAGACAAGGCCGCGTCTTTCTGCTTTTCGTTCCAACAAACATGTTTTTTTACAGTTAATTGATGACGAAGCGGGTAAGACAATTGTATCTGTAAGTGACAGCAGTGCAAAGAAAAATATAAATAAAATTGATACTGCCAAAGAGGCTGGTAAAAAACTGGCGGAAATGGCAAAAGGGAAAAAAATTAAAAAGGTTGTTTTTGACAGGGGCGGTTATAAGTATCACGGCAGAATTAAGGCTGTTGCCGATGGCGCCCGTGAAGGTGGTCTGGAATTTTAATATATATGGCAAGATTTAATAAAAACCAAAAATCGGATTTAAACCAAAAGATAATAGATATCAGGCGTGTTACCCGTGTTGTGGCCGGCGGAAAAAGATTTAATTTTCGTGTAACTGTTGTTACTGGCAACAGAAACGGCGAAGTGGGCATGGGCATAGGCAAGTCATCTGACACAGCATCTGCCATAGATAAGGCCGTGCACAACGCGAAAAAAAATATGATCAAAATTAGAATGAATAATGATTTTTCCATACCCCATGAAAGCGAAGCAAAATTTTCAACCTGCAGAGTGATTTTAAAACCAGCCAGGCAGGGCAGAGGTCTTGTTGCCGGAGGAGCGGTGAGGACTGTTTTGGATTTGGCAGGAGTTAAAAATATCAGCGCCAAAATACTTTCGCGCAGTAAAAATAAAATTAATAACGCAATGGCCGCCATTAAAGCCCTGAAGAATTTATAATATGCAATTAAACCAAATTACGCCAAAGACAAAAAATAAGAGCATCAAGAGGATCGGCCGGGGCGGAAAGCGGGGCAGTTTTTCCGGCAGGGGAACAAAGGGCCAGAAGTCGCGTGCCGGCAGAAGAATCAGACCGGAGATGCGGGATATCATTAAAAAAATTCCCAAGAAAAGAGGTTATCGATTTGCGTCAATAAAAGAAAAACCGTTTGAGGTGAATACCGGCCTTTTAGAAAAACATTTTAACAATCAAGAAATAATCACGCCCCAGACTCTTTTGAAAAAAGGTATAATAAAAAAGAATAAGGGAGTGCTGCCTAGAGTAAAAATTTTGGGCATGGGCGGTGTTAAAAAAGCGTTTATTATTTCACAGTGCCAGATTTCCAAACCAGCCAGAGAAAAAATAGAAAAGGCCGGAGGAAAAGTTTCTTAATTTATGTTTTGGAGCAAATTAAAAATAATTTTTAGAGACCCTGATTTAAGAAAAAAGATTTTTTTTGTTCTGTTTATTTTGGTGTTGTTTAGAATCGGAGCAAACATTCCCATTCCCGGAGTTGACCAGATACGTCTTAATTCTTTTTTGGCAGGCAACCAGTTCTTCGGCCTGCTCAATGTTTTTTCCGGCGGAGGGCTTTCCAATCTTTCTATTTTTATGATGAGCGTGGCGCCCTATATTACCGCCACAATTATTATGCAGCTGCTGACAATGATTTTTCCTGCCCTCAAAGAGCTTTATCATGAGGAAGGCGAAACCGGCAGGCAGAAATTTAATCAGTATTCAAGGTTGCTCACTGTGCCCTTGGCGTTTTTGCAGGGTTTTGGATTATTGACGCTTTTGGCAAGGGAAAATGTTTTAATCAATTTGACTCTTTTTGAACAGATAGTAAATATTGTTTTGGTTGTGGCCGGTTCTGTTCTGGTGATGTGGCTGGGAGAATTGATTTCAGCATACGGTATTGGCAATGGCATTTCTCTTTTGATTTTTGCCGGCATTGTGGCCAGGTTACCGGCTGATATCCAGCAGCTGTTTTTAACTTTTGACCCCTCACAAATTCCAATGTATCTTGTGTTTCTGGCAGCGGCATTGGCAATTATCGCCGGCGTTGTTTATATCACAGAGGCGGAAAGGCCTGTGCCTGTTTCTTATGCCAAACAGGTTAGGGGAATCAAGATGTACGGAGGAGTTTCCACTCATCTTCCGCTTCGTGTAAATCAGGCGGGTGTTATTCCCATTATTTTTGCCATTTCCATTCTTCTCTTCCCGCAGATGATTGTAAATATTTTGGCAAATTTTCAGAACGGCATAATACAAGGCATTTCCAGTTTTCTTTCTTTGTTTATTAAAAATCTCTGGCTTTACGGTTCGTTTTATTTTATTTTGGTTTTTGCTTTCACTTATTTTTATACTGCTGTTACTTTTGACCCAGAGGCGATTTCCACAAATCTGCAGAAGAACGGGGCATTTGTGCCGGGCATCAGACCTGGGCGCTCAACGGCAGAATATTTAAATAAAATTTTAAAGCGTATAACTTTGGTTGGTGCAATATTTTTGGGAATTATCGCCATTTTGCCCTTGGCAGGCCAGGCCATAACAGGCCAGCAGGCATTGACCATCGGCGGAACATCATTGCTCATCGTTGTCTCTGTAATTCTTGAGACTATCAAACAAATAGAGGCCCAGGTTGTAATGAGAGAGTATGAATAAAAAGTAAAAAGCTGGCTATGCAGGCACAGACAGCTTCAATCTATAAAGACGGGTTTTAACTTCTTGAAAAAGTACTTGGCGGTATTGCCTTAAGATATTATATATTTTAGCAATATCTTCGTCAGAATTTTTTTCTGTCCTTAATAATACCTGCATTACCTGTTCATCTGTATAATTTCTAGACATGGCAACTGATTTTAAATACGGAATAGTGAATGTGTCGGGCATATCGTCCTCCTATTTAATTTTAATCCTTAAATATTATATAATCAAATCATGCTTAATAAGCCTTATATTTTTCTTTTTATCGGTCGGTCAGGCTCTGGCAAGGGCACGCAGGCAGAGCTTTTAATGGAATATCTTAAGACCAATGACAATCGGCCTGTTCTTTATATTTACGCCGGAGACAAAATGCGCGATTTGGTAAAAAGAGAAAACAATCTTACGGCTGAAAAGACAGAAGAAATAATGCTGGCAGGTGGGAAACAGCCGGATTTTCTTGCTGTTTGGTCGTGGTCCAATGAATTTGTAGAAAAAATGACAGGCGATATTCATATTGTGATTGACGGTTCTCCGCGTACAGCATTGGAGGCGCAGATTTTAGATGAGGCATTTGGATTTTATAACAGGGAAAATATTGTGCCGATTTATGTTAATGTCTCCCGCGAATGGGCAATGGATAAATTATTAAAGAGAGCTAGATTTGACGACACAGCCGAGAGAATAAAAAACAGAATGGATTATTTTGACAAGTTTGTTTATCCGGCAGTTGAGTATTACGAAAAGAAAAGCAAAAATAAAATTATAGAAATAAACGGCGAGCCGACCATAGAAGAAGTGCACAAAGAAATAATGCAAAAACTGGGATTATCATGATAACTATTAAAACAGAAGAGGAAATAAAAATTTTAAGAGAGGGAGGCAATAAGCTTGCCTCTGTTTTGTATTCTGTGGCAAAGATGGTTGCACCTGGTGTAAAAACTATTGATTTAGATAAAGAGGTAGAAAGATTAGTAAGAGAATCTGGCGGAGAACCGTCGTTTAAAAATTACAAAACTCCGGACGACAAAATTCCGTATCCAGCCTCTTTGTGTATTTCGGTAAATGACGAAGTTGTGCACGGCATTCCCAGTTCCAGAATTTTAAAAAACGGAGATATTGTCAGTTTAGATTTAGGAATGAAATATAAAAAATTATACACAGATATGGCAATTACTGTGGGTGTAGGCAATATCAGTGAGAAAAATAAAAAATTAATAGAGATTACTAAAAAGGCATTAGATGTCGGAATTAAGACAGCAAAGGATGGAGCGAGAATCGGAGATATTGGTTTTGCCATACAGAATTTTGTTGAGAAAAATGGTTTTAAAGTTGTAAAAAATCTTGTTGGTCACGGAGTTGGTTATAAGGCGCACGAAGAACCAGAGGTGCCCAATTTTGGCAAAAAAGGAACCGGAGAAATTTTAAAAGCAGGCATGGTTTTGGCTTTGGAACCCATGGTTGTAACAGGCAAATCAGATATTTTTTTGGATAAAGATGAATGGACGTGGAAGACAAAAGATAGTTCTCTCGCCAGCCATTTTGAACATACAATAGTGATTACAAAAAAAGGAGCGGAAGTATTAACATGAGATTACTCGGTATTGATTACGGTAAAAAAAGAGTGGGTATTGCGCTTTCTGATGAAGGCGGTTCTATTGCCATGCCCTATATTGTTCTTAAAAACGACGAAAATATTTTAAATAACATCAAAGAAATCTGTATAGAAAGGAATGTCAAGAAGATTATAATTGGCCTTTCGCTTGATTTTAAGAACCAGCCTAATTTTATAGTTCCGGAAACGGACAAATTAAAAACAGCGCTGGAAAAAGATTTGGATATCCCTGTTTTTTACGAATCAGAGGTTTTGACCACCAAAGAGGCTGAACGTCTTCAGGGCAAGGTTGAGAAAATTGACGCCTCAGCAGCGGCATTGATTTTAAAAAGTTTTATAGAAAAACAAAAAATGGTATAATTTTTATTATGGAGCCATACCTTTCGGTTATTATCCCGGCCTATAATGAAGAAAAAAGAATTGCCAAAAATCTTAAGGCAATCTCTTCATATTTGGAAAAACAGCCGTATTCTTATGAAATAATTGTTGTTAATGACGGCTCCAAAGACAACACTTCTTTTATTGTGCGCGACATGACTATGAGCATTAAAAATTTAAAATTAATAGACAGAAAAAAAAATAAGGGCAAGGGTTTTTCTGTGCGCGAGGGAATGCTTAGCGCAAAGGGCAAAATCCGGCTTTTTACAGACACTGATAATTCCACGGACATTTCCTATTTTGAAAAAATGCGTCCGTATTTTGACAAGAGTTACGATATTGTAATCAGCACCCGCGATCCCAAAGACGCACCCGGCGCCAGACAGGAAATCAAACAACCATGGTTTAAAAGACAGATGGGTAATATGGGCAATCTTTATATTCAGCTCTTTGCCGTGCCCGGAATATGGGATACGCAAAATGGCTTTAAGGCATTCCGCGACAAAGCAGCGGAAAAAATTTTTAAGATAACAAAAATAAATCGTTGGGCATTTGATGTTGAAGTTCTGGCTCTGGCAAGGAAACTTGATTATAAAATTGCTATTATTCCGATAATCTGGAGAAATGATCCTGAAAGCCATGTCAGTTTGATGTCCTATTTTAAAACTCTTTTTGAGGTTGCAAAAATTGGTTTTAATATCAGACGCAATAAATATGAGTTATCATAAAGATATGGCGCAGCCATATAAAAAAGAAAACAACATTCATTCTCAATTAAGGCTGGACATAGTCAGCGAGGACTGGGTTGTGATTGCCGTAAACAGGGCTCAGAGGCCGGAAATGTTTGCGCAAAAAGAAAGAATAAAAGAAGGATCTCGGGACCCTGGAAAAGATTGTCCTTTCTGTGGCGAAGAAATTTTTAAAAGAGCTGTTTTTAAAAGGGGGAATGTTTTTTCAATACCAAATGATTTCCCGATTTTTTCCGAAGGCGATGATTTAAACATCCATTCTGACGGCCCCTACGAAACAATGGACGGAGTTGGTTTTCATGAAGTTATCATTACCAAGGACCATAATAGACCAATGGCTCTTTTCACCAGCGAAGAAGTCAAAGAGGCTGTTGATGTCTACCAGTCAAGATATATAGAACTGGCAAAGAATAAATTTGTAACGTATATTTCTATTTTTCATAACCACGGCAAAGAGGCCGGCGCCTCTGTATATCATCCGCATTCTCAGATGGTGGCCATACCTGTTATAGATCCTGATTTGAAAAACAGCATTGAGGGTGCGGAAAAATATTATAAAAAAACAGGTTTATGCGTTTATTGCACAATGATAGGATGGGACAAAAAAGACGAAGAGAGAATCATTTACGAAAACAAAAAATTTATTGTCTTGAGCCCCTTTGCTCCGCAGTCAAATTTTGAGGTGAGAATTTATCCCAAGGAGCACAGTCCCTGTTTTGAAAAAATGGACGAAACAGAAAAGCAATATTTTGCCGACGCCTTAAAAACCGTGTTGTATAAAATTTATAAAGGGCTCAACGACCCGGCTTATAATTTTTACATTCATACCGCACCCGCCGGGCAGAGCCCTCTGGGCGGCGCCGAAGATTATAAAAATTACCATTGGCATTTGGTTATTATGCCCAAGCCGCCCACGCCTCCGGCCGGTTTTGAGTTCTGCGCCGGCATGGAAATAAACACCATTGAGCCGGAAAAAGCGGCAGAGTTTTTAAGAAATGTAAAATAAATGAAAAGTTTTTTTATTGATTTTTTCCCGCCCCCTGACTATCTAAGCATGCCGGCCGTTGGCCTGGATATTTCCGACCTCTCCATTAAATACGCAGAACTTATGCGCAAGGACGGAGACATTGCCATAAGAAATTTTGGAGAAATGCTCATGCCCGCAGGAATGATTGAGGCAGGGGAGATTAAGGACAAAGAGAAATTGATAGAATTTTTGAAGCCGTTGAAAAAGGAATTTAAGTCAAAGTATATAATTTCCTGTTTGCCGGAAGAGAAGGCTTTTTTGGCAAAATTTGAGATACCGATTATGAAAGATGAAGACATAAAATCTGCTTTGGAAATGCAGATTGAGGAAAATGTTCCTCTGACTAGCCAGGAGGCGATATTTGATTTCGATGTCATAAAAGGCGCTCCAGACAGCAATCATTTTGATATTTTTATGATTGCCTTTCACAAAAACACTGTTAATGATTACACAGAGGTTTTTACTGGCGCCGGATTTGAGCCCCTTGTTTTTGAAATGGAAGTTCAGGCAGCAGCCAGAACAATGGTACCCAAAGGGGAAAAAGGAGCCCTTATTTTAGTTGATTTCGGTAGAACCAGAACCAGCATGGCCATTGTCAGCGACGGGCAGGTATATTTCAGTTCCACATTAAGAGTGGCTGGCCAGGAAATTGACAAGATGCTTATGAAAAATCTCGGGGTTGACCAGTTTCAGGCGGAAAAAATAAAAAAAGAACAGGGGTTTACAAAGGACAACGAAAAAATTTTCAATTCCATTCTGCCAATCGTTTCTGTGATAAAAGATGAAGTCGGCAAGGCCATTGATTATTGGAATTCACGCGTAAAAAATGATCAAGCCAAAAAAATTTCAAAAATATTATTATGCGGAGGGGATTCCAATCTTTTTGGTTTTTCAGAATATATTTCTTACGAATTGAAGCTTCCGGTGGAACTGGGTAACCCCTGGGTGAATATTCTTTCTTTTGACAAACACATTCCAGAGATAGAATTAAAAGATGCTTTGAAATACGCCACTGCTCTGGGTCTTGCCCTGCGCGAGGCAAGGTACGAATAATTTATATATGAATTTTTTACCCCTAGAAAAGAAAATAGAAATAAAAAAAGAATATCTAAGAAGGATTTTTGTGTTTGCCGGAATATGTTTCTTTTTTATTTTTTTGACAGGCATTTTGTTTTTTATACCCCTTTCTATTTTAATGAAGAATGAACAGGAAAGTCTTAATAGGGAACTGGTTCTTTTAAATAAAAAAATTGCCGGCGACGAAATAGATAACACTTCCTCCGCAATTAATGATTTAAATATAAAAGTTTCCTCGATTTTATCTGCCAATGATTCCAAGGTGAGCAGTGTTTTAAACAAAATTTTAGACCAAAAAACTTCCGGCATAAGTGTGACAAATTTTGTGTTCGGAAATAATAAGGTTTCTTTAACAGGCGTTGCGGGAACAAGAACCAATTTAATACTGTTTGTGGAGAGCCTTAAAAAAGAAAAAAGCTTTAAAAGCGTTAACTCTCCTGTTTCCAATTTGATAAAAGAAAAAAACCTTAACTTTTTAATAAATATAGGAATATGAAAGACAAAAAGTTTTTAATATCAATAATTTTAATCCTGCTTATAAATATTTTAGCCATTGTGTCTTGGTTTTATTTCTTGTCCATTCTGAAAAATCAAAACCAATCCATGCAGGATATAAAATATAAGATACAGTCGGCGGTTCAAAAAATTAATGCCGTTAAATTATCAGAATCTCTTTTAGAAAACGAAGCTGAGAATAAAACCAAGATTGATTCGGTCTTTTTAGATGATCAGACCGTTGTCAAACTTATTGACGAGGTAGATTCTTTAAAGGTAAAAACCGGAGCCGATATCAAAATCGGCGCCATAGATTTTAACATCAGCAACAAACCCCATTTACAGCTCAAAGCAGGCGGAACGTTCAGCCAGATTTATCAGTCCATTGTTCTTTTGGAAAACATGCCCTATATGTTTGATTTTAATAACGTGTCTTTAAATTTTAATTCAGAGCAAAAAAGCTGGAGTGCTGATATTGATATTACAATTAATAATTTCCTGAATTTATGAAAAAGGTTGATTTTAAAAAATATTTAAACTATTTTAATTTACACAGAGAAGAAGGCTTAAAAACCAGGGCATTGAGGGATTGGAAAATTATTGTCTTTGGGTTTGTCTTTCTTTTTGTTTTTATTGTTGTGATAGATGGTTTTATCTTTTTAAAATATCAAAAGGAATTTGAAAAAGAGCCAGTCGTAAAAGAAGAAAATTCTTTAAAAATAGATGAGGGCGCTTTACAAAGGGCTCTGGATAAGATTAATATAAGAAACGAGCGCTTTAAAAATAGTATTATTCCGCCGGAAATAAACGACCCGGCGATATAAAATAATGCCCTCGTAGTTCAATGGATAGAACAGCGCTCTTCTAAGGCGTTGATGTGGGTTCGATTCCTGCCGAGGGCGTAGGCACTGCGGGCAGGTAAGGAGCAGATAGGAGTTCGACTCTTCTCGGGGAGAAATTGGATGTGGATTCCCTGCCCGCCATGCGAGCCGCAGGCGAGGCAGGCGGGGATTCCTGCTGGGGGCGTAGTAGCGCGCTTAGCTCAGTGGTAGAGCGACTCGTTTACACCGAGTAGGCCGAGGGTTCGATCCCTTCAGCGCGCAAAAATAAACAGAATTTTACATTTTTTGAATTTTTATGAACATAGAAAATAAAATTACAAAAGAAAAAGGAGATAGTACCATGATTGAATCTCGTGCAAATTTTGATGCCTTCGAAAATCGGCCCGATAATTTTCGTGAAATTATCCGCGAACAATGGGAAGATTGGCGATGGCAACAACAAAATGCGTTTAGAAATTCTGAGCAATTGAAAGAAATTTTTCCCAATATTTCAGAAAAACAATTACTTCTTGCTCAGGAGTGGGAACGACGCGGTTTCCGTTTCCAACTTACGCCATATATGCAGGCGATAACAGAAAGAGATAGCGAAGAAAATCCGTTGTTGGTTGATCCTATTTGGCGTCAATTTTTTCCTGCTTTTGATAAGTTATTTGTCAAGCAAGAACAGCAAGCGATTGATGAATATTCTCCCGAAAGAGAAAATTGGGAAATCGCCGAGGAAATGCTGACACCAATTGCTCATCATAAATACGATAACCGGGCAATTCTTTACACAACGGATGTTTGTTTAGGTTATTGCAATTATTGTTTGCGTTCGCTTCAATCAAAAGCGAAAGAAGAGACGCATGGCGGCAAGGCATTTTGGCAACAAACAATGGAAGCTATCCGAAACCATCCGGAAATTGAAGAAATTATTCTCAGTGGTGGTGATCCGCTTATTTATGACAATGCTACTATTGAGAAAATGCTCAAAGACATTCGTGAAGTTCCTTCAGTAAAAGCAATTCGTATTCACACTCGTGCTTTTACCCACAATCCTTACAGGATTGATAAAGAATTTTGTGAACTACTCAAGAAGTATGCCGTTACCGAAGTAGCTGTTCACACAACTCACCCAAACGAACTCACAAAAGATTTCCAGAAAAGTATTGGCCGTATTCGAGAAAGCAAAACAAGAACTTTGTTGTTAGCACAAATTCCTCTTATCAAGGGCGTGAATGATGATGCGGAACTTCTACATCGCTTTTTCATGGAGCTTTACGTTTCAGGAGTCAAGCCATATTATTTTTTGCACAACATGCCAAATATTCCAGCTGCGGCATCACAAAGAACAAGCGTAAAGCGAGGTTTGGAATTAATGAATCAACTGGGGCGCCGAATTTCGCATCCGGCCATGCCAGAATATATAATTGTTCACCGAACCGGCAAAAGAACTGTTCCAATAGAGCCAGAGGGCACACACGAATTTCGGTACGAAACCGACCAAGATGGACACCCGATTATCCGTTTCAAAAATTGGAAAGGGAATTGGGAAACATATATTGATGGCAAAGATTAACCCATAATTCCACAAATGGAAGATATTAAAATAATCTACGAAGACGAAAATATTTTGGCAGTTAATAAACCAGCAGGGCTTGTTGTGCACGGACCGGATAGTCTCGTTGATTGGTTATTAAAAAATTATCCGGAGATAAAAGAAGTAGGCGAAGACGCAAGTCGGCCTGGCATTGTGCATCGTTTGGATAAAGATACTTCTGGGGTAATTCTTGTTGCAAAAAATCAGAAAAGTTTTGAATATTTAAAAGAACAATTTTCCGCCCCCTCATTAGAATTAAAAAAAGAGGGGCGAGACCTCGCCCTTGGCGGGCAGAATAGGAAAATCAAAAAAAATTATCTGGTTTTAGTTGACGGAATAATAAAAGAAAATTCGGGAATTATAAATTTACCTATTGCAAAAAGTAAAAACGATTTTCGCAAGAAAGAAGCTCGACCCGAAGTCCGACTTCGAGGATTCGAAGTCGGACTTCAACGCGAAGCAATTACAGAGTATAAAGTGCTTAAAAAATTTGATAAATTTACTTTGCTTGAGGCGTATCCCAAGACCGGCAGAACGCATCAGATACGAGTGCATTTTAAGGCCATTGGTCATCCCATTGTTGGCGACAAATTATACGGCAAAAAAGAGCAAATTTTATCACGCCAATTTCTTCATGCCAAATCTTTAGAATTTATAAATCTCGATGGCTCGCGTATTAAATTAGAGGCGGATTTGCCGGATGATTTGAAAAATTTTTTAAATATGCTAGATTAGCAGTATGATAAAAGTAGAAAATGTAAAACCAGGCAATACTGTTAGAGTATGGCAGAAAATCAAAGAAGGGGGTAAAACGCGTCTTCAGGCGTTTGAGGGCCTGGTCATTGCTCATAAACATGGGGAAGAACCAGGAGCCACTTTTACTGTGCGGAAAATTGCCGAGGGAATCGGCGTGGAAAGAATTTTCCCTTTATTTTCTCCAAACATAGACAAAGTAGAGCTTGTAAAAAGATCCAGTGCCAGAAGAGCAAAGCTTTATTATGTGCGCGAAAAAGCAGCCAGGGAAATCGGCAAAAAAATGAAGCAGGTAAAAAAAGCCGCCGAAGGCGAGCCCTCGCCTCGCAGCGAAGCGGGTCGCCAGGGGCGGGAAGCGCAGATGGCGAAAAAAGAGGAAATAGAAAGTGAAGAAAAATAGTTCACATCTGTGGATTATTTTTAAAATATCATTGGTATACGCTATAAACTTGATGTATAATATACTTAATGAAACCGTTAGGGAAGGTTAAAATAAAATGGTCTCCAGAATTTTCTTATGCAATCGGTTTGATAGCGACTGACGGCAGTTTATCGTCCGACAAAAGGCATATAAGTTTTACTTCTAAAGATTTGGAATTAATTAATAAATTCCAAAAAAGTTTGGGAACGAATAATAATATCGGTAAAAAATCCAGCGGTTCTCAAAAGCTTAAAAAATATTACTTTGTTCACATTGGTGATGTTTTATTTTACAAATTTTTATTGACAATAGGCTTAATGCCGAGAAAAACAAAAATTATAGGTAATATTGATATTCCCAATGAATATTTTTTTGATTTTTTGCGGGGGCATTTGGACGGAGACGGAACTTTTTATTCTTATTGGGATAAGAGATGGAAATCAAGTTTTATGTTTTATACGGTTTTTGTTTCTGCCAGTAAAAATCATATAGAATGGTTACAAAACATGATTTTCAATTTTTTGAGAATTAAGGGCCATATTACAAAAAGTAAAAATAGGAGCTGTTATCAATTAAAATATGCAAAAAAAGATTCCTTAAAATTATTGCAGAAAATTTATTACTCCAACAATGTTGTTTGTCTTAAAAGAAAAAGATTGAAAATTCAAAAGGCTTTATCTATAATGGATTTGGGGTTATAATCGCACAGGTGGAGAAATTGGCAAACTCGCTACCTTGAGGTGGTAGTGCCGTAAGGCTTGGGGGTTCAAGTCCCCCCCTGTGCA
>CAYTKF010000007.1:0-38932 GCA_964438405.1 uncultured Candidatus Saccharibacteria bacterium | reverse complement strand
TGTTTCCAAAAAGCACAGCGCCTGAGGTAAAGCCAGTTGACCAGCCTGTTCCTCCGTGAGCCACATCAATGGCAGTGCCCTGCCAGACGCCTGTTCCGATTGTTCCCACTGTGACAATTGAAGAAGCTCCTGTCCAAGTGGTTGAGGCCAGAGATTCAACGGCCAGGATGGCATTGAGTTCAGCAATGGTGTCAATGTTAGTTGAAGTTAAGTAAGTGCCTGTGTCAACCGAAAGAATGCCAGTTGCTGAAGATTTAACAAAACCTGCTGTTGCCAAATTAGGAATTTGAATTTGTCCATTGGTGTTGATTCGTAGAGCTGACACAGAAGAAGTGGCTGAGTATGTGGAAGTTGCAAAGGCCAGTTCCCCTCCTTCGTTTCTGAAAACCCACTGATTGATTCCTGCTCCTGCTGATAACGAGAGTTGAGGTGCTGAAACGGCTGTGGAAGTAAGAATATAATTTGGCGTTGTCGTCCCGATGCCGACGTTGCCGTTATTTGTTATCACGAAGTCCGTTTTAGTTGAAGACCCGACTGCAAACTGGGGAGCCGAACCGATGCCGTTCGCATTCACGCTCAACATTGCCCATGGACTCGTCGTCCCGATGCCGACGTTGCCGCTTGAATTGACTAAAAACCGATCTCCATCTCCACTTGCCGAATTCTTGTTTACAGCAAATGTACCATTAATCTCAAGGGTAAAATTGGGAGAATCCCCAACACCAATACCAACAAACGGACCAGCTTTAAGTGTCATAAAGGCACTATTATCTGTACCAAAGTTAAGGGTGTTATTTTCTCTATTTAGAACATAAGCTATGCCACCATTTATACCCACAGTAAGCCCATCATTTGCCCCAGCTCCAGTCGTAGAATTATTAAAGTTCAAATATGCAGTACCACTTCCATCGGTGTCATATACCTGTACATCAGTTACTGGACTCATCGTCCCGATGCCGACGTTGCCGATTGAATTAATAACAAATGCTGTTGATGTTGCTCCTGTTCCGGTTGAAGAGGCAACAGCAAAGAGAGGAGCTGTGTTGCCAGCCGGACTGTAATTGCTCACAGATAATCTTGCCCAGGGAGTTGTTGAACTGATGCCTACCTGTCCGGTTGAACTAATGAAGATTGTTGAAGTTGCTTGAGCTGCGCCTAAGTCATCGCCGACAAAGAAGTTACCTTTGGTAAGAGAAGTTGTAAGTTTTCCTCCCAAGGTTGTGCTTAAATCAGTTCCAGCCAAATAAAGGGTTCCAAAGTATCCATTGGTTGAAGAAGCATAACTTGAAGAGAAGCCGGTGGTGCTTGCATAATCAAAAATGTAATTGCCAATGCCAGTATCTCCAGTGTTCAAAAGAAAATCATCATTGACATTGAAGCTATTGCCAGAGTATGTGAGGTGAGTGCCAGCTGTGGTGGTGGCTCCGCTTGAGACCAGACCATTGAATACTGCCAATTCTCCGTTTGATAAAGATGAGAGATGAAGTTCATTGGTGAAGGTTGATGAGGCAGTGGAAAGAAAACCGCCGGATAATGTCAGCAGAGAAGTTGTGGCGCTTCCTCCGTAAGCCGGATGAGTCCAGGCGTCATAGCTTGAAAGCTTTCCTCCCAAGGTTGTTGTTAAATCTGTTCCAGCCAGATAAAGAGTTCCGAAGTATCCAAGAGTTGAAGAGGCATAGGATGAAGAGAAGCCTGTTGAAGAGGCATAAGAAACAGTTAAAAGATTTGTTGATGTTGAGAATGTAAAATTTGAAGAACCGTTAAATGTTCCATAATCGTTAAACTGAATTTGGCCGCTAGAACCGCCCGGAGTTCCTCCGCTTACAATTCCCAAGCTTGAAGTGGCTGTGTCCTGCCATGTATCAACTCCATTCCACATCAAGATATGTCCGTAGGCCAAGGTTGAAGTGGAAACGTCGCCGATCATTCCAAGCTGGGCAATTGAATTAAGACCCGGGAAAGAAACTGTTCCGCTAACCGTAAGATTGCCGCCGACAGAAACATCGCCGGAGAAACTTGCTGTTTCAGCTGTGATGTTTCCGCTGATGGTTGGTGCAGAAATTGTCGGACTAGAAATGCTGACACTGCCCAGATTGTCTATTTTCTGACTTAAAGAAATTGCCTGATAATTTCCGCCAACCGTTGCATTATAGTTATTTGCAATTTTAGATGCTAATTCGTTCTTGAGTGCGTTAACCTCACTCATTATTTTTTCGTTGAACTGATCAAGACGGTTGTTTATCTCTTCTCTACTCAGACTAGAAATAATGCTCTTCTGTACCGCTGTGTGCACAGATACGGAAACGCCTGTTTTTTTAAGATTAGCCAATTCCTGTTCGAGTAAATTATAATAGTCACCCTCAACTACTGTTTTCCCACCTTTCTTAAAAATTAAAAACGGATCTGTAATTCTTAAAAATTCTCTGGCTATCTCTCTTGCATTTTCCGGAAACATTACAAAACCATTTTTAATAGTTTTTGTTATTGCGCTGAATGTTTTTGAAAAACTGCTGCTCACCGCCTCTTTGACAATGGCCACGCCCTCGTTCATGTCCTTGTTGAAAGTTGAAAATGAAAAAGCAGAAAAATTATTTTGTGCGCGATTTTTTATAATCAAAATTTCTTTGGGCGAGTTATAAATAGCAGCGGCGAAATTTTTTACTTCTGTTATTTTTATATTGTTTACCAAGGCAACGGTTTTGTCTGAGGCTCCGGCAGAAAAAGAGGCTACAAATTCCCCTGTATAATTAATGCTCTGTTCTAATTTTTCTGCGGCTGATGCGGAAAAATTATTTGCCAGACGATAAATTTCCGGAATTTTTGAAATGTATTTGGGAATAACGAGGATCAGTAAAACAGCCACAGTGCTGTAGGCCATCTGGGTTAAAACTTTTTTGGTAATATTGGAAAACTTGTTTGGAAATTTAAAATTACGGCTTGGTCTTGGTCTTGATATTTTTTCGGTGTGCCCGGATTCTTCGTTTTCTTTTTTTTCTACGTGGTTATAATTTACAATTACCTGTCCGTCTTTTTTTGCTTTGTATAAAAGCATATCTTCATACATCACAAACCAATCTCGTCCCACTCTTTCGCAATTAATTTTATTTCCGCGGCAAAGCTGGCCAACATAATCCTTGGCGTAACCAGAAATCTCGCTTGCTCGTTTAAGCGAGATATATTTTTTACCCTTGAAATATATCTCGTTTTTAGAATTCATTAGTGTTATATATATTATAAAACGAGATAGTATATATAACTTTATGTAAAAAATAAAAAAGTGTGGATAAAAACGAGATTTTTCAATATTTTTCAGTGAAACAAAAAATGTTTCCCGAGATAAAATTATTTATAAATTTTTAAAAATATTCAAACAAGAAACATTTCTCGGTTTCACAAGATGCTTAAAACAACCAAACCCTATAAAACATTCATAATAAATGAAACAAAAAATCCCTATAAATAAGGATTTTTGTTGTTTTTACTATTTTTAAATTTTAAGCTATCTTTTCTTTAAGCTTTTCAATTAAAATCTCGGGATTAACACTTCCTTTTGTTTTTTTCATTGCTTGACCTACCAAGAATTGCAAAGATGCTGTTTTCCCTTTTTTATAATCATCAACAACACTTTTATTTTCTCTGATTATTTCTTCTACAAGATTATTAATAATTAAATTATCGCTTATTTGTTCTAAGCCAGTTTCTTTTACTATTACAGAAGGATGGCCGCCCTTTTTCATCATAATTTTTAGCACATCTTTTGCCACCCGAGAATTAATTTCTTTGTTTTCTATCATATTAATTAATTCAGCAAAATTTTTCGGCGTTATTAAAATTTCAGCAAAAAATCCTCCGACAGATAAACCTAACAAATCCGTAATAACATAATTAGCAAGTAAATTAGCCATTTTTTTGTCTTTTAATTCACTGACTGACTCTTCAAAAAAATCAGCCAATTTCTTATCGGAAATCAATATTTCTATTTGTTCGTCTTTAAGATTAAATTCTTCTTTAAATCTTTTACGTTTTTGGACGGGTAGTTCTGGAAATCGGATTTCCATCAGGAAATCCGATTTCTTTAAATTTAGCGGTGGTAAATCCGGTTCTGGAAAATAACGATAATTATGAGATTCTTCTTTCTTTCTCTGAGAGAAAGTTATTCCCTTATTTTCATCCCATCCTCTTGTCTCTTGGACTATTTTATCCCCTCTTTCCAAAACCTCCCGCTGTCTTTTAATTTCAAAGTCTATGGATTCTTCAACTGCCCGGAATGAATTGAGGTTCTTTATTTCTACTTTGGTACCCAGTAACGCAGATTTATGCGGATTTAAATCTGTGCTGATCTGCGCTGATAATCCGCGATTATCGGCGATTTCACGAAGTGAAATGTTGACTTCCACTCTCATCTGACCTTTTTCCATATCAGCGTTAGAAATATCTAAATAACGTAAAATAAGTTGTAATTCCTGGGCAAAATTGTGTGCTTCTTTACCATTAGATATAACTGGCTCTGTTACTAATTCCATAAGTGGCAACCCAGCCCTATTATAGTTTATTAAGCTTTTACTATGTTTATGAGATAAACTACCAGCATCTTCTTCAAGATGAATTCTCGTAATTTTTACACCATTGAGTTCCCCACCCATTACCAATGGATGCTGATATTGGCTTATTTGATAACCCTTGGGTAAATCCGGGTAAAAATAGTTCTTACGGTCAAACCTGGCATATTCAGCTATTTTGCCATTAAGAGCCCTGCCCAGCGTTAAAACGTTCTTAACAGCCTCTTTATTGATAACAGGCAGAGTTCCGGGATGCCCCATGCAAACTGGACAAACATTTATATTAGGATGATTTTCATTGGGGTCATTAAGACAGCCGCAGAACATTTTTGTTTGTGTTTTAAGTTCAACGTGAATTTCCAGTCCTATGGTAGGTTTATACTCCATAGAATCATTATAACAATCTAGAGATCAAAAACCAATTGAGTCTGCCAGCGGCCGCCTTTTTTTTCTATGTTTAATTTTTCATAAGTGACGGCCCTGATTTTTTCTTTAAAAATTTCCACGGGGTAACTAATTATTTTTGATTCAAGAAAATTATCAAAAACATTGATACTAGAAATTAAAAATATTTTTTTCTTTGCATAACTTTCTGTCAGCAATCTTTCCAAAAAATCAACTAGAAGAGAATTTATATCAAAAGACGAAATTGTGATAAAATCTTCTTCTCCGTTTTCTATTTTTTTATTGCCTCCACTTAAAATGTCGGCCATGACAAGAACAGCATTAGTAAAAAGCTCTTCCGGCGTTTTGCCGTAAACTCTTATTTTTAAATCGTAAGTTTTTTCTAAAATTTTGTACGGCTCCATTCTTTTTTATTATCAGCTTCGCCTCGAGGCGAGCCTTTTCTTAAATTATCAGCCATAACAATCTCATCATAAATTCCATCTATAAGTTTGTAGTTTTTCGCCTCTTCTACACTCACCCATTTATAATCATCTGTCTCCCCTTCTTGCATTTCAACTTCACCAGAAATATAATCTGCTACGCACGATATCACAAGCGATGGGCACTCCGTAGTGCCTTCTTTATGCACTGTGGCCAAGCTGGTCACATATTCAATATTATTTATATCAATGCCAACCTCCTCTTTAACCTCACGGCGCAAAACTTTTTCCAGAACATTATACCAATAATGTTCTGTGTCTTTAGGTAAACTTAAATAATCACTCGGTTCCAAGTGCCCGCCCGGCACTGTCCACATACCAGGAAAACGGGGCTTTTTCATTGACCTTTGAGTTATCAGATATTTACCGTCTTTGACAACAATAGCGGTTATAACTATTTCATAAGATACATATCCATGCGCCATATTATCATTTTAACACATTTTAATTATCCGCCAATATATTCAAATCTAGAAATTTTCTTTCCGTCTTTTTCAACTTCTTCTGTAAACATCTTTAGCGGCCGCACCCAATAATGCGTTTCGTCAGTGTGTTTCCCGGTAATATGTTTATAAACAACAAATTCTTCCAGTGTTTCGCTGTGTTTGGCTATGCCAATAACCTCAACCAAATCTCCCTTAAAATGTTTATATTTCCCTAATTTAAGTATATTGTTTTTCGTAATGTTTTTTGTACCTCTTTATAATAAAATCTCTGACATTTCCTTGCTTTATATTTTTTTCTTGAATATTTTTCGGTAAGAGATAAAATTCTCCAATTCTTTTTCTGCATGAAGGTGACCCGCATTTGCATTCAATAAACCAATCATTATAATCTTGCCAAGATTCTTCATTAGACCATTCAGTCAGCGAGTAATCATAAGTGATTTCTTGTCCTACTTTTATGTCCCTAACAGAGATTAGTTCGTTAAACTTTACTACCGCCGCATTTGGGTCACAAGAGTGATTAATGTATATATATGGTTCATATAAGTCGATATACATTTCTTCTTCAGCTTGCAGTGGGTCAGATAATCTTTCTTCTCCTTTTTCGTACCTTCTTTTCAGTTCCGAGACAGAAATTTCCTCACCATTCATATAACAAATCAATTCACCTTTTTTGATAGGCTTTATAGCAAATGCACCTTTACCCTCAATTATTGATTCCCTAATTCCAAACTTATTTCCCATGGCACTTTTTATATTTTTTGCCTGAACCGCATGGACATGGGTCATTCCTGCCCACTTTTTGATTTTGGTTATTTAAAACCTGATTTTGTTTCTGGCTTTGATTTGTTTGTTTCGTGTTTTCTAATCTTATTATTGTCTCTGCCAAAGTATTTTTCATTGCCGCCTCCATTTGCCTGAAAAGTTTTATGCCCTCGTTCTTGTATTCCACCAATGGGTCTCTCTGACCGTAAGCCCTTAACCCGACAGAGGAACGCATATATTCCATTGCCTCCAAATGGTCAACCCAGAACATATCAATAACCTGCAGCATCAAAATACGAACGGTATTTAAAAAATTATCTTCGCCCAATTCTTTTATTTTTTTATCAATAACTTCTTGTTCGACTGATTTTTTAATTTCTTCCATCAAATAATCTTTATCGTTAAAAAGAATTTTCCTGCGGCGTTCATAAATTATATTTCTTTGATGGCTCATGACATCGTCATAATCCAGAAGATGTTTTCTGGTGTCAAAATTAAATCCCTCTATTTTGGACTGGGCTGATTCTATGGCGCCGGAAATCATTTTATTCTCAATGGGCTGGTCCTCGGGAATGCCGAATCTTTCCATCAAACCCTTAATTTTTTCCGAGCCGAAAATTCTCATCAAATCGTCTTCCAAAGAAACATAAAACTGCGTCTCTCCTGTATCGCCTTGCCTGCCTGTTCTGCCCCGCAACTGATTATCTATTCTTCTAGCCTCATGCCGTTCTGTGCCAAGCACAAACAACCCTCCGGCTTCGCGAACTTTATCCGCCTCGCTAGCCACCGGAGGATTTCCGCCCAAAATAATATCAACCCCGCGGCCGGCCATGTTTGTTGCGATTGTCACTCCGCCTCTTCTGCCTGCCTGGGCAATGACCTCGCCCTCTTCCTCATGGCTTTTTGCATTTAAAACATGATGTTCTATTCCCTCTCTTTTGAGAAGAGCTGAAAGATATTCATTTTTGTTTATGGAAACGGTGCCCACCAAAACCGGCTGGCCCTTTTCGTGCAATTCTTTTATTTTTTTCACGACAGCTGAAAATTTTCCCTTTTCTGTCTGAAAAACCAAATCTTGAAAATCTTCTCTTTTCAGCGGTTTGTTTGTCGGCACTGAAACTGTTTCCAGTTTGTAAACCTTGTCAAATTCCTCAGCCGAAGTAATGGCTGTGCCAGTCATGCCAGCCAGCTTTTTGTACATTCTAAAATAATTCTGGAATGTGACACTGGCAAAGGTGCGCGACTCTTTTTGAATTTCCACTCCCTCCTTTGCCTCAATGGCCTGATGCAGACCCTCTGACCAGCGCCTGCCTGGCATAAGGCGGCCTGTAAACTCATCTACTATTATTATCTCCCCATTCTTTACAACATAGTCCTTATCCAGCGTAAAAAGCGCCTTGGCCTGGACGGCTGTTTGCAGATGATGAACATATTTTATGCCCTTTTCCGTATAAATATCACCTATGCCAAGCAATTTTTCCACTTTTTCAATTCCCTCTTCAGTAAGAGAAATTTTCCTTAATTTATTGTCTATATTATAATCTTTGTTTTCCTCAAGTCTTTCGGCAATTATCTTGAATGTTTTATAAAAATCGCTTGACTCCTCAGCCGGCACTGAAATAATGAGCGGTGTTCTGGCCTCATCAATTAAAATAGAATCTATCTCGTCTACTATGGCATAATTGTGGGTAGGGCCCTGGCTGACTTGATTTTTATCGTAAGAAAGATTGTCGCGTAAAAAATCAAAACCGAATTCATTGTTTGTTCCGTAAGTGATATCCGCCTCGTATGCCTCTTTACGGGAACATGGTTTTAAAAATTCATGAACAACTTTGAACGAACCAAGAATATCTCTTGCTTCATCATCTTTTTGGGTATGAGACGGATCATAAAGATAACTGGCTTCATGATTGATGCATCCCACAGTCAAACCAAGGGCATTGTATGTCTGTCCCATCCATACGACATCTCTTCTTGAGAGATAATCATTGACTGTGACGATATGAACTCCTTTGCCTTCAAGAGCATTGAGATAGGCAGGAAGAGTTGCCACAAGAGTTTTTCCCTCTCCGGTTTTCATTTCTGAAATTTTTCCCTGGTGGATAATTATTCCTCCTGCGAGCTGAACATCAAAATGCCTTTGGCCGAGAGTCCTCTTTGCCGCCTCGCGCACAACAGCAAAAGCCTCTGGCAACAATTCATCAAGCGAATTATTTTCCTTAAGCCTGGCCTTAAATCTAGATGTTTTTCCCCTTAAATCATCATCTGAAAGCTCTTCAAGGGTTTTCTCAAAACCATTAATTTCTTTTATTAGGGGCTCTATTTTTTGGAGAAATTTTTTATTAGGATCTCCGAATAAATTAAGAATTGACACATTGATATTATGTGCTTATTTTTTTAAAAAAACAACCCCGTCCCGCTTAGCGGGACGGGGATTGAGTCGGATCAAAAAAAGAAATTATCTTCTTTTCTTTGCTTTCTTTGCTTTCTTTACCATTTTATTTTTTTTAATTTTTTTGACTAGTTCCTGATGCTGCATCAGGATGCAATGATTACCGACCAATAATAATTGCACTCTTTATTTAATTATCTAACAAAAAAAATATAAAAACAATAAAAAAATAGTAAAACAAAAAAAAGTTGTGGATAACTCCTACAACTTTTTTTTGAATGGGCCGACAGAGTTGTACTCCAATTTATGTCTTATATGTGAGTGTCTGCTGCCGACCCGTTTTTATTATAAAAAATCTATTAAGAAACGCAAATCCCGCCGAAGGCGGGACTTACGCAGACATATATTGGTTTCCTTTCCACCGAAGCGGGAAAGAAACACTCACATGGCTCAATATTATCAGATTCCAAAATAAAAGTCAAGCCTGCCTGCGGCAGTCAGGGATTCCTTCCGGCTTTTATTTCATTTATATAATATTCGCCCTGGGCCTTAAAATCGGGGTTTAATTCTATTGCCTTTTGCAGTTTTTCTGTGGCCGTCTGCCTGTCTCCCATGTTTAAATAAACAACAGCCTCGTTTACATAGTATTGGTAATTATTCGGGTCATTTTCAATAAACTTCTCTAAAATTCCTATCACCCTGTCATACATTTTGCTGGTCAAAAAGGCGAAAATAAATCTTTCGTCAGTGACAATCGTACCGCCGTAATCCTTCATTAATTCGTCAGCTGCATTAACATTTCCGGAATAGATAAGCGCCACGGCATAAAGTTTTCTGGCCTCCAAAAAACTTTGGTCCAGATTAAAAGCTTTTTTCAAAACTCCAACTGCGGCTGCATAATCTTTTTTGTTTATATATGAAGTACCGAGTTCAAAATAGAGCTGCTGTTTGTTCGGGGAAATTTCCGTTGCTTTTTGTAAAATATTTATTGAGTCATCATATCTTTGGGCCTTATTGTAAATCGACGCCAAAAATATCATGTATCGAATATCAGTCGGAGATTGGTCCAACTGCTTCTTCATTTCAGAAACGGAAACGTCAAAAACCTTTTGCTTAAAAGAATTATCGGCCTCCTGAAACACTAAAACCTGCGATGCAAAACTGGATAGCTGTTCTCTCGCCTCTCCGGTGCCTAAAGAATTTCTGCTGATGGCTGACTGGAATTCGGCAAGGCTTTTTTCAAGTTGGCCCTGCGAGGAAAAACTTAATGCTTTAATTAAATCATTGCCGGCCAAAATCGCCGGAATATTGACATAATAAATAACAAAAATGGCAGCGATTGATATTACAAACACATAGGCAGTTTTTGCACCATTATTTTTTTGATACTGCCTTTCTGTTTTTCCCTCATTGTCATCAATTTTTGACCTGCTTAATATATAGGCAAGAACTGCGTAAAAAAATATCAGACTGGTTATATTGTCAAAAACAAAAAGATTATGGAAGAAATAGGCTGCCAAAAGCGAAGTAAAAATTATTGATTCAGAAAGGGCAAAAGAATTTTTAGGAAACCCGCCCCTGGCGAGGCTCGCCCTTGGCGGCCAAAGATAATAAAGAGAAAAAACAAAAAGTCCCAAATAAGACAAAAGGCCAAAGATGCCATTTTCCGTCAGTTTGTCCAGAAAAACATTATGTGCCCTGTCAAACCATGCCTCCTGGGACCATAAAACAGGTTGGTAATACTTATTAAAAACTAAATTATAATTTTCCGGCCCCCAGCCGAAAATCGGTCTTTCCAAAAAACCCTGCCAACTCATTTTCCAGATGACAAGCCTTGATTCGGTAGTTCTTTCTGTAAATGAAATATTAGAAAAACGCGAAAGCACCGGGCTGTTTTGTATAAAAGAGGAATTTTTAAGAGCAAGAAAAATTATTATTATAAAAACAGCGCCCACCAAAAAAGAAAAACTTATAATTTTTATCTTTTTTGACGGGTTAAAAAACAAATTAAGAAAAAAGGCAATAATTAATCCCCCGACAAATCCCAGAATGGCTCCCCTTGTCGCTGTGAAATAAAGAACTACGGAATTTAGAATTACGATTGGCACATAAAACCAGCGCCAAGGACGCCAATTTTTGCTTTTAAAAAATAAAAGAGCTGCGATAAATATATGAAAGACGGCGTAAACTGCCAAATATGAGGCGTTGCCAAAGGTGGCATCAAGACGTGTACTGCCCTGATGTATGGCCAATTTTCCGGCCAGTTGCAAAAGGCCATAGATGCCGACAATTACACTCACGCCAAGAGAAGTATTAAAAAATATCTTCCATAATTTTTCGCTGTTTATAACGCTGATAAAAACCAAGAATAGGGCGAAGAGATGAAGATAGGCCAAGACGCCCTCCATTCTTTCATAATTAGACCAAAAACTGCGGTAAAAATTTACCCCGAACACGGCGGACAAAAAAACAAAAAGAGTAAATGCGAGTAAAGATAATAATAACAAATTTCGCCAATCTTTATTGCGCGGGAGATATCTTTTGTCAAAAATTATCAAAACAAGCCACAGGGCAAAAATAATTTCCGTAATTATTCTGAAAGAAAAATTTTTGCCGGTTATAAAAGGGAAAAAGAGAGACCCGATTACAACCAAAACTAAAAAAGGGGTTAAGAATACCCCAGCCAGTATAATATATCTCAATATTTTTAAACTTTTCTCCATTGTTTCGCAATGTCTTCACGACATCGCACTTTTATGATAACATAAAAATATGATAAAAGGCAATCGTTCTAAAAAAATACTGCTTGTTTGGGGCGACCTTTTTTTCTTTTATTTAAGCCTTATAATAGTGCTTATTATCCGTTATTTTTCTCTGCCGTCTTTAACGCTTTTAAAAGACCACTTTTTGCCCTTCACATTTATTTATCTGCTCTGGATTTTGGTTTTTTATATAGCGGGATTTTACGATATAGATAAAAAAATAAACTGGAGCATTTTAAGCATAACCAAAGCAATAGTTACTGGCGGAATTATTGCAATATTTGCATTCTATTTTATACCCTACTTTGGGATAACGCCCAAAACAAACCTGGCAATGAACATCATCATATCTTCAATGCTGATATGGGGTTGGAGACTTATTTTTATCTCCTTTTACATAAGAGCCACAAAAATAAAAATGGCTGTATTGTCTGACTCTCAAGAAAAATTTAATTTAATAGAATATATAAAAAACAATTCTCATTTCGGTTATGAAATAGTTGAAGATATTAATGAAGCCAAAATTATCTTGGTTTCGGAAGACATAAAAAAAAATTCCGGCCTTGTAAAATCTTTATATAACATGATTCTCTCTGGAAAGACTGTCTTTGATTTTGAAAAATTTTATGAATCCCTGACCGGAAAGGTGCCTGTTTCCATAATAAATGAAACTTGGTTTTTGGAAAATCTTGCAGAAATAAACAAACAGGCAATGGAAAAATTTAAGCGGTTTATAGATATTGTTTTTGCCATTATTCTTTTTATTCCTCTTCTTATAATTTATATTCCAGTGGCCTTGGTCATTAAAATAAACAGCCACGGACCGATTCTTTTTAAACAAAAAAGAATCGGTAAGGGAGGAGAAATTTTTGAACTTGTAAAATTCAGGTCAATGTGCGACCGTAAAGAACCACCTCAAAAAGGATGGGCAAAGCCGGAAGAAAACGATAAAAGAGTCACCTGCGTTGGAAATTTTATCCGCAAGACAAGAATCGATGAACTTCCCCAAATATGGAATATATTGAAAGGAGATATCTCCCTGATTGGACCGAGACCTGAAAGACCAGAATTTGTTGATGAACTAAAAGAACAAGTTCCCTACTATTCTATGAGACACATAATCAAGCCGGGTTTAACTGGTTGGGCTCAGATACATTTCAGCGACGCCTCAGCCAAAGATGCCATGGAAAAACTCCAATATGACCTTTTTTACATAAAAAACAGATCCATGGTTCTTGAAACCGCTATTTTTCTAAAAACAATAATGGTAGTCTTACAAACCTCAGGAAAATAATTTCTTTACTGTTGTTGAAATTATTTCTTTAAATCCGTTTAGGTCTCCTGATTCCACCAGGATGCCATTTTTTATTATCTCCGGAATTCCGCCCACTGCTGTGGCTATTATTGACAAACCGGCTGATTGCGCCTCTAAAAGCGCATATGGCAGGCCTTCGTAGCGCGATGTCATAACAAAGATATCAAATGCCTTGAGATAACGAGACGCATTGGAAATGTCGCCAAGTAGAAAAACTTCATCGCGTAATTCGTAATTAGTAATTAGTAATTCGTAATTTTTTCTTTCCGGGCCATCGCCAATAATTATACAAATAATTTTATCTGATATTTCTTTGGATAATTCTGAAATTGCTTTTATTAAAAATTCGTTATTTTTGGCATATTCTAAACGGGTGATTGTGCCTATGATTATTTTGTTGTCTGGAAAATTTTTTATTTTTTTTAATTCGTTTATTGCCTCTTCTCTGTTCAAAAAATTAATTGGCTCTATTTCGTTATAAACCACCCTGCCTTGCCCTATTTTTATTAGATGAAGTTTTTGGGCTGTTTCCAAATCGTAATTGCAAACAAAAATAATTTCATCCATAAACGGTATGGTAATTTTCATTGATAACCATACGAGTATTTTTACTATCTTTGATTTTTTAAAGCCCGGAGAAAGATAACTTAAGCCGTGGACGGTAAAAATAGTTTTGGGTTTACTTTTGAACCCCCACAAACCAAAAACACTCAAAAGAGAATTGGAACCGTTAAAATTTATAACAGTGATATTATTTCTTTTTACGAACTTTCTTAATTCAAAAATAAAGAAAAGGGACCAAATTGGATTTAAGCTTCTTTTAAAATTTTTAAATAAAAAAAACGGAACCCCCACTTTTTCGATCTCTTTTGACAGCCAGCCTGCTTTTCCTGCGCCCACCAAAACCTCTTTTCCTTCCTTTTTTAATTTTTTGGCGTTAAAAAGTACGTTGCGCTGAGCTCCGCCGATATCCGCACTGGTCACCAAAAAAAGAATTTTCATATTTTGATATTAGCAAAAGAACAACAAAAACGCCATCCCGCTTAGCGGGGTGGCGTTTGAGCACAAGTTTTATTTATTGTCCCAGTACTTCTGTTATCTTCGCTCTTGTCTGCGGTCCAACAATACCATCAACGTCAAGTCCGTATTTCTCCTGAAATCTGATGACTGCCTTTTTGGTAAGGCCGCCGAAATATCCTGTGGTCAGACCTTCGGGGTAAATTTCTGAATCTTTGCTGAGAAGTTGCTGAAGAGTCGTAACCTGATCATTTTTTGCTCCTGGTTTAAGTGTGCTAGTGATGACAGTTGAAACGGCTGGAGTCCCTGCGCCTCCAAATACTTCTGTTATCTTGGCCCTTGTATTCGGTCCAGCAACACCATCAGCGTCAAGCCCGTATTTCTGCTGAAATTTGATGACTGCTTTTTTGGTTAATTGCCCGAACCAGCCGGAAACGATTCCTTCTGGATAAAGTTCCGGGTCAGAAGCCAATAATTGCTGGAGACTTTTAACCTCTTCTGATGTTATTCCGTATTTTAAGGTCGTATTAAATACAGGGGAAACAACTTGGGCAACCGGAGAGGGAGATGCAACAGTAGAAGCAGTTGGGGTTCCCGGAATATTTACCTGAACTGGAGTGGGCACTCCGCCACCGCCGCCTCCTCCTCCGCCACCGCCTCCTCCTCCGCCACCAATGGCGCAGGTGCCAGTGGGTTCAACAGTAACAGTAATGGCGCTATCCCAAAGATTATTGGAAACAGTTAGCGTTGACTGTGAAGAATCACATGTAGAACCGGTCACATATTGAAGAGGAGAAACAGTAAAACTTTTTCTGTCAGCCGAAGTGACAGTAAGAGATGCATTTTTTGACAAAACAATTGAGAAAGAACTGGCGCCAACAACAATGGAATCAAAGTTAGCAGTTCCGCTGACCACTAAACTATATCCGCCAACGCTTATAATTGCGGAATCAGACATTGAAACATCGTTATAGGCGGCAAAGCCAACAACCGGCAACAACAAAAGAGATAGTAAAATTGTAAGATAGGTTTTCATGATAATGCGTTTAGATTAAATTAGGGATTACAAGCTCCTGTTGAAGTTGCCCAACCTGTTGGTTTTAAGAAGGCACAATTTCTCACACCTGCAGAATCATAACCATCAAGCTGAATTTTACCCATCATTATTGTTGTTGAGGCGTTAGTTGTTGATGTATTAGGACCGAGATTAAGTACTCCAGTTGTCGTGGTGGTGGCAATACTAGCAGCTCCATTTGTCGCAAAATTGCCGCTTGAACCAGTGGTTGTTGCATAGCCGCCGACAGTCAAATTGCCCGTCAGGGAAACGCCGGTTGTTGAAGCGTAACCAAGAGTTGTTAAACCAACAACTGTCAAAGTTCCCCGGGTTGCAAAATTGCCGCTTGAACCAGTGGTTGTTGCATAGCCGCCGACAGTCAAATTGCCCGTCAGGGAAACGCCGGTTGTTGAAGCGTAACCAAGAGTTGTTAAACCAGTCACATTCAATGTAGATGATACTGTTGTTACAGCCAGAGCTGATGTTCCGCTGACCGTTAAGTCCCCCCCTGTGGTAACGCTGGTGCTGATTGTTGTTGAGGCATATGCGACAACAGCAACAAATACCAGTGACAAAATAACAGAAAGAGAAATAGTTATTAGATTCTTGTTTCTCATAATTTATTTTTGTTTATAATTTTTAAATTTAGATATTAATAATTTACCCCTCGACAAGGGTTGTCTCAAACTGTCTTTATTTTACCATAAAACTGGATTTTAAAACAAAAATCTGCTAGAATATATCTGTGGATAAACATATTTTATGAAAATAGTTAAATTTCTAATACCCCTGACCATAACAGTCTTAATCCTGTTTTTTTTGTTTTCCAAAATTGATTATAACGAGGTGGAAAAAATTATTTCCGAAAGCGACAAAAAAAATCTTTTTCTTGCAGTCTTAATATTTTTTCTTCCCATCCTAATTTCCGCCCTGAGATGGAAAACCCTGATGAAAATAGCGGGCGGAGATATAAATTATAAATCGGTTCTCGGCGCCTATCTAGCCAACATTCCCATTTCCAAAATGAGCCCTTTAAACAGTGGAAGTTTTGTCCGGGCTTTTTATTTTAAAGATAAAATACCGGTCAGTAAAAATATGGGAATAATTTTTCTGGAAAATATGCTTGATTTTATGCTTGTTTCTTTTTTTGTCTTGCTCGGTGGCCTGATTTTAAAAATAAAAATAGCCGTAATAATGGGGACTGTCGTTTTTTTATCGGGCTTGTGTTTTTTAATTTTTATTCCAAAAATAAAATTGACTATCAACGAAAAATGGAAAAATAAACTGGCGAACTTCAGCGATGTTTCCATGATTCTTCACGGAGCTCCCGGCTTTTTTTTTCTGATTATTTTTTACACTTTTTTAGCCTGGCTTCTGGTTTTAACCTGTTTTAAATTTCTCTTCCTTGCCTTTGGCATTAAAATTTCTTTTCTTTATATAATCACTAGCCAGCCCATTGTCATTCTTTTGGGCCTGATACCTATCACCATTTCCGGAGTGGGAGCCAGAGAATCAATAATGGTTTATCTTTATCACCAATTCGCACCCGTTTCATCTATAGTGGCTGTTGGGCTTAGCTATTCCTTTTTGGCCGTTATCCTGCTACCATTATTATGTCTGCCTTTTTTGTTTAAATATATATGGAAATAAATAGCGAAAAAATTAAATTATCGATTGTGGTTCCGGTTTACAACGAGGAAGAAATAATTATTCAGGTTATAAACGACTTAAAAAAAGCATTAAGCCAGCTTAATCTGGAATATGAAATTATCGCTGTCAATGACGGTTCATCAGACAAAAGCGGAGAAATTCTAGAAACTATCAGGGAAATAAAAATAATCAATCATCCTTATAACAGGGGCTACGGCGCCAGCTTAAAAACCGGAATTAAAAACAGCAAATACGATTGGATATTAATCATTGATGCTGATGGCACATACCCAACTGAATCAATTTCAAAATTGATTGAAAAGACAAGAGAATACGATTTGGTAATCGGATCCCGTGAAGGAAAAAATGTTGCTATTCCCATAGAAAGGAAATATGCCAAAAGATTTTTGAATAAATTTGCGAGTTATTTGGCTGGCCGAAAAATACCCGACCTTAATTCCGGCTTAAGACTTTTTCGTAAGGATATTGTTTTTAAATATTGGGATTTGTTTCCCGACAGATTTTCTTTTACCTCTACGCTTACGATGGTCTGTCTGACTCACGGATACGAAACCGCTTTTGTGCCAATAAGTTATAATAAGAGAAGCGGAAAATCTTCTTTACGGCCCACGGCTTTTTTCTCTTTTTTGAAGCTGGTCATAAAATTGTCGTTGTTTTTCAGGCCAATCAGGGTCTTTGGACCGATAAGTTTGTTTATTCTGATGGGTGCGGTTTTTGTGGCCGTTGCCTTTTTTATCGGCATAACGCCAAAATTCCTTGACACGACTTTTGTTGTACTTTGCGCCACTGCCCTGCAAACGTTTTTCTTCGGGCTGCTGGCTGAAATTATCGCCTATAACAAATAATTATTTTAAATAATAATGAAAATTCTTTTAATCAATCCGCCGAATATTAATCATATCTCTTCGGTTCTGCCCGAAGCTGTTGAGGAAAAAAGGGGTTATAACCCTCCTCTTGGCCTGCTCTACTTGGCCGGTTATATTCAAAAATGTTCACCGAAAACAGAGATAAAAATTATTGACTGTCTGGCAGAAGAACTGAATTACCAGCAACTTGAACAAAAAATTATTGAATTCTCTCCGGATGTTGCCGGCATAACCACCATGTCCTTTACCATCATAGATGGTATGGAAACGGCAAGACTGATAAAAAAAATCAACCCCAAAACAAAAGTGGTAATGGGCGGACCGCACGTCAATATTTACGGCCAGGAGACATTGAATTTGGGAAGTGTTGATTTTATTGTTTTGGGTGAAGGCGAAAAAATATTTTACGACCTTGTAATGAATATTGATGATGAAAACAAGCTTAAACAAATTGCGGGATTGTTTTTTTTCGACAAAAACAAAAATCTTGTTCACACTGGTTTGCCGGGATTAATCGAAAACCTTGACGAGATTCCTTTGCCGGCCAGAAATCTCATAAACAACAACAATTATTCATCTGTTCTCGGCACTAATAAACTGGTTACCACCATGATGACTTCACGTGGCTGTCCCTATCGATGCATCTTCTGCGATCGTCCTCATCTGGGAAAAATATTCCGGGCGCGAAGCGCCGACAACGTAATTGCGGAAATTAAAGACAGCATGAAATACGGCATTCGCGAATTTTTAATGTACGACGACACTTTCACTATTGATAGAAAAAGGGTAATTGATATTTGCGACAAAATAATCAATCAAAAACTTGACATCATCTGGGACATCAGGGCCAGAGTCAATACAGTTGACGAAGAGCTTTTGAAAAAACTTAAGGAGTCCGGCTGCGCCAGAATTCATTACGGCGTTGAGTCGGGCACTTCGAAAATTTTGAAAGTATTAAACAAGGGAATAACCCTGGAGGAAGTGGAAAAAGCGTTTGCCCTCACAAAAAAGGCGGGTATAGAAACTCTGGGTTATTTTATGATCGGCTCTCCGACGGAAACAAGAGAGGACATTCTTCAAACAATTGAATTTATGAAAAAAATTGATCCTGACTATGTTCATATTACGATTATTACTCCGTTTCCCGCCACAAATTTATATAGAATGGCGCTGGAAGAAAAGGTAATAAAGAGCGACGTTTGGAGGGAATTTGCCAAAAATCCGACCCTAGATTTTAAGCCGCCGATTTGGGAAAGGGAGCTCGGGCGCGAAGAACTGTCCGCCCTGCTGAAAAAAGCTTACCGTTCTTTTTACAGACGCCTAAAATATATATTAAAAACTTTAAAAAAAATAAAATCTCTTGATGAATTACTGAGAAAGGCCAGCGCCGGATTAAAAATTTTAAAGATTTAATGTTTAAAGATCTAAAAAGATCTAATGGGAAAAAACCATACTCAACAAAAAAAATTCTGGGAGGACACAAAAAGAACAAAAAGACGTCATCCCGATCATCCTGTTGTAAGAGCTTTTGTTTTGCCAAAAATAAATTTTATTAAAGAAAATATAAACCTAAAAAAAGAAGATACACTATTGGATGTTGGATGCGGTAATGGATTTTTTACTTATCATTTTGCCAAATTGTGTGACGTTACAGGATTAGATTTTTCGAAACAAATGCTTAAAATCAACGTTCACGACAAACTTATTCATGGAGACGCAGAAAATCTTCCGTTCGAAGATAATTCTTTTAATATCGTTTTTTGTTCAAACTTATTACATCATTTAAAAAATCCAGAAACAGCGATAAAAGAAATGAAAAGAGTCGCTAAAAAATATATTATTATCTCCGAGCCCAATAGAAACAATCCATTAATGTTTTTGTTTGGACTGATAAAAAAAGTGGAACGACAATCTTTAAAATTTACAAAAAAATATCTCAATAAAATATGCAAAAAAATAAACATCTTTCCTTTTAAATCACTTATTTCTGGTTTTATTTATCCAAACAAAACACCAAATATTAAATGGTTATTGTTTCTACTCGAAAAATTTAATTTTAATCAACCATTTGGGGCTTATGTAACCATTATTTACAAAAAACAATGAAGGAAAAATTATTTAATAAAATATATAATATTCTCCACTGGAGCGAGAAATATACCAGAACTGATATGGTTTATTTGTTCCGGGGAGGAATTTGGCTTTTTCTGGGACAAATAATTTCTTCTCTCTCAGTTTTTTTACTGGCAATTGCCTTTGCCAACCTGCTGCCAAAAGAAACCTACGGCACTTATCGGTATGTTCTCTCCATGGCCGGGATTTTAGGAGTTTTTTCTTTAACCGGAATGGGCACCGCTATAACGCGGGCAGTGGCCAGGGGGTTTGAGGGTATTTTAAAAAAGGCATTTTGGATTCAAATGAAGTGGGGCCTGATTATGTTTTTTGCCTCTCTGGCGGTAGGTATTTACTATTTTTTAAACGGGAATCGGACTTTGGCAGTTTGTTTTTTAATTGTTGGTTCGTTCTCCCCTCTTTTAAACAGCGCCAATACTTTCAGTTCTTTTTTAAACGGCAAAAAAGACTTCAAAAGAATTACCCAATATAATATTCTTTCTGTTATTTTTTCAAGCCTGGCGCTTCTAACCACGGTTTTAATAACAAAAAGACCGTTTTTTTTGATTTTAACTTATTTTGTTGCCAGCGCCATAACCAATGTTTTTTTCTATATTAAAACTCTGCGAGTTTTTAAACCAAATAAAGAACAGGACCCAGAAACTATTTCCTATGGCAAACACTTAAGCCTGATGAATATTATTACCACCATTGCCAATTATCTGGATGGTCCTTTGGTTTTTCATTTTTTGGGGGCAGCCAGCCTGGCTGTTTATTCCCTAGCCATTGCTCCGCCCGAACAAATCAAGGCCCTTTTTAAAAATATTGGCGGTTTGGCTCTGCCAAAATTCAGCGAAAACACCAAAGAAGAAATTAAAAAAACAATCTTTCGTAAAATGTTTATTTTTGGACTGGTTATTTCTTCTGCGGTTCTCTTGTACATTATTTTTGCGCCGTTGGCTTATAAAATATTTTTTCCTAAATATCTGGAATCTGTTTTTTATTCCCAAATCTACGCGCTTTCAATCATTGCCATTGTCATTTATCTTCCCTTTTCCGCCATGGAAGGACAAATGGCGACAAAACAACTTTATTTCTTGAATTTTTGGAGTTCTCTTGTTCAAATTATTTTATTGACGGTTTTTATCTTTTTTTGGGGCATTTGGGGGGCAATTGCCAGCCGGGTGATCAGTCGTTTTCTTAATTTGTTTTTTTCCGTCTGGCTTTTGAAAAAATTTTAATAATTTAAAAACTTAAAAACATGGAAAAACAGGAGACAATTCAAGAAAATCAATATTCTTTTCCCTATCATTATATTCCCACTCTGACAGATGGTTTTTCCCAGACAAAAAATCTTTTCTGGGGTTATGAGTATCTCTCTTATTTAAATTTTGTTTTAAGTAAATTAAAATTATTGTCTTTTGATTCTCTTTTGGACATTGGTTGCGGAGACGGAAGGTTTTTGCATGAAGCCAAAAAAGGATTTCCCAACGCAATTTTACTGGGAATTGATTCTTCTCAAAGAGCGATTTCTTTGGCCAAGGCCATAAATCCAGAAATAAATTTTATTTGTGGCGATATTCAAAAAATAAATTTAGATAAAAAATATGACATTATAACTGCAGTTGAGGTACTGGAACATATTCCTTCGCAGGATATCCGCTCTTTTTTAGAATCTCTTGGGCGCCTTTTAAACGTCAACGGAAAATTGATTATAACCGTGCCCAGCGACAATATAAATTTAATTTCCAAGCATTATCAACATTTCAATATCCCAAAAATAGAAAACTTGTTCAATGGTTTGTTCAAAATAGAAGAAATTCACTACTTAAATAAAAACTGCCTTAAAAACAAAATAATTCAAAAATTATTAGGCAACAGGTTTTTTATTCTCAATCACAAAAAGACGCTAAACTGTCTTTATAATTACTACACCAAAAATTTACTAATTGCCAACAAAAACAACGCCAAAAGAATAGCTCTTATTGCCTCCTGTATATAAAAATTTTGGGGTCCAGGTTCTCAACACCATAAAAATATTCCAATGATTTCAGAATTTTATCTTCCCCTTGAGAAGTATAATACGAATCATAAGATGTCTCTCCGAAAGATTCATAAATTTTCGAGAAATCTTTGAGATTTATCTCCCGTCTGTTGCAAAGACTAATTTTATCTTGTCCGCTTATTTCTTTTAAAACACCTTCGCTGGCAAAAATATAATCAAATTTTGTTTTTTTAATTTCTTCTTCTGGCCATTCGCAAAGCATACTAGCCTGGTATACATCATAAGCTGGCCGGGGATATTTTTCTCCTGGGAGACTCGACAAATATGCCATTCTTGAAGAATAAAACTCAGGAGAATATTTTTGGATTTTCGCTATAGATTCTTTGGTTAAAAATAAATCCTGCAGAAAATAATTGTTGATAAATAAAATTTTTGAGCCGTCGGGCACATTTTCCAACAACCAATTATAAGCAGCTATATTTGCTCCGCCCCTTGCCAGTGTTTTGTCTAATTTAAACGACAAAAAAGAGCCCGGCAAAACAACGATTATCAAAATAAAAATGGTAAAAACTGTTTTTTTGAAACGCCAGATATAATCAACAAAATATGCCATTGCCAAAACCAAAAACGGTATCATTAGCAAAGAAAATCTTGTCTGGACAAATCCGCCCAGGGGGCCAAGAAAAAGATAAAAGGTCAAAAAACCAGACAATAAGAAATAAAAATTTTTTTTATCTCTTTTAAACAATAAATAAAGGGCTGGCAACACCAATAAAAACAAAACGGTTTCATATTTAAAAATGGTGTTTGGGTAATAAAAAAACTTGCCCCATAAAGAAACACTGAAAACGTTATTCCTCTCTACCGTATTGGAAAGAAAAAACACAAGAAAATTTGAAAAACTTGTCCTATTCAAAAAATAGGCGAGAGAAATAAAAATAGAAATTGTCGCACAAAAAAATATAAAGCTTTTTGTTTTTAAAAATAAGATGAAATTTTTGAACCTGTCTTTTTCAAAAGAATGACCGGCTAAAACCAAAACAGGAACAAAAATAAGCAACCCGACAATATTACTAAAAAAACTCAATCCCACCAGACTTCCCAAAAAAACAGCCTGTTTGGTTGTCATTTCCAGCGCGGTTTTTGAGAAAAACTTTAGGGCAAAATAAACAGCCAGCAGCATAAAAAATACCTGAATGGTCCATACTCTGGCAAAATGAGACATCAGAATATTAAGGGGGCTGATAGAAAGAATAAGGGATGAAAGCAGAGAAATTCTTTTATTTTTAAATAATTTTTCCGCAATAAGATAAATCAAAAAAACGGACAGAACTCCAAATAAAGCTGATATCAATCTACCCACAATCAAAAACTGTCCAGTGTGCAAAAGACCCAATTCTTTAATTTGAGCAAAAGTATTAAGAGGTGTAAAAAACTTAATATACAAAATTGAGACCAAAAGAAACGGAATATAAATATAATATGACAGCGGGAAATAACTGCCGTGTGAAGAAGAAATAATAAGTGAATTTTCCGCCATCATCCTCAGACTGCCAGCCAAAACAACAATTTCATCGTCAATGTCAGTGGAAAGGGGCAAATTATAGCTTATGCCCCAAAGTCTGATTGCCAGGGCAAAAAATAAAATAATTATAAGTAAAAAATTTCTCTTGATCATTTAATTTCGTAAATTAAAAATCGTTCGTCCTGATAAACAAGTTTTGAACCGCTAATTTTTTCCGGAGAGAAATTTTTGTCAAAATTATTGTCTTTGACTATATAAGAGACATTAAATTTTTTTAACTCCTTGTCTATGCTCGGGGTTATTTCGTTTTTGTATTTATTATATAAATCCGCAAAATAATCTTTACCCTTAAAAGAGACTGCGTCGGTCAATTCTCTGCAGGAGTATCCGAAACGATACAACTGCAGAATTCTGCAGACTTTTACCTCGCGGTTGTGGGTCCTATATTGGTGTTCTGCATTGCCTGCGCCGCCGTAAAGCCTGATGTCTTTTTCTATATCCTGCTCGGTCAGTTTATCAAAATAACGAGAAACCAAATACCGTTCTTTTACTTCAGAGGACGCAACAATCGAAAAACCGCCGGAATTTGAAAATAAAACGTAGTGTTTTGTTAAAATCGGAATATATTTACTGATTTCGTCATTAGCCCAAATAACCATTGGATTGGGCTCGTTTTTCTCCAGCCATTCTAGGGGCTTGGCATATTCCTGAATACTGATAATTTTTTCTTTGTCTATTTTAAAAAACGGGTTCGCCGGCGGAAAATTTATGAAAATTCCGATTACCAAAACAAATGCCAAAAGCACCAAAATTATTTTTTTAAAAAATTGAAGTTGCCCGATTTGTCTGATGTTTTGTAGGGAAAAGAACAGTAAAACGACAAATGCCGGAATCAGCCAAGGAACAACGAATCTTCCAATATGATTTGCCGTTTCCATTTCCTTACCCAAAAAAACATTGCTTATTAAGTTAAGAATTAAAGAAATTCCACTGACGCCGAAAATAACAAAAAAGGTTTTAAAAATAATATTTCTCAATTCTTTAATCCACAAAAACAACAGCGTGCAAAGCATTAAAATAACAAAAACCCATCTACTGTAATAATAAGCCGAGGCTGTTGGCATATTGGTATAAACCAAACCGAACCTGTCCAGAGTATCGGAATAGTAGGGCCTGAGGAACTGCGCAATAGTGTAAAAAATTACCGGAAGAGACAAAATAAAAGCGCTGAATTGAATAACAAGCAAATTAATTATTTCTTTTATTTTTTTTTGAAAGATCAAGAATAAAAAAATAAAAAAAGTAATCAAGACAGTAATCTGCCACAAATAACTGTAAATATAAAAAGACAGAGCGCTTGCCACTGTCAGAAAAACGGCGTTTCTTTTTTTAAATGGATTTTTAAACCAGAGGATAAGCGCCAGCAAAAAAATAACAAAAAAGGGAAAAACTTGTTGCATGGCCACGGGTCTTAACACCAGCCAATAAGCCTGCAAATAACATAAAAAACTAGCCAGGACACTAAACTTCGGAGGCAATTCAAAACTATTTATCAACAAATACAACAGAAAAACAAAAAACAAAGACCAGAATACCGCGTTAAAAACAACGGTTGTGTTTAAAGAAAAACCAAGCACCATTGGCATTGCTGCCAGCCAATCAGCGACAAAAAAAGATGACGCCATTTCCTGATTGTGTTCCAAAAAATACGGATTACCAATAAAAGGATGACCGTCAATAACTTCATGCATCCTGGCATAATAATAAAGACTGTCGTCGGGATATTCCGGCAAAACACCCTGCCATTTTTGCCCGACCGTGAAATAAAGCTGGAAAACTGGCAGAAGGGAAAAAACAGCCGTAGCGAGCAAAAGAAAAATTAAATATTTTTTTTCTTTAAAAATCATTGATTAATAAAATTAAAAATTTTCTCTCCCCTTTTTAACCAGGTGTAATTTTGAACATCATAAAAAGATTGTTTTGAAATTTTATCCGCCAAATTAACATCTGAAAAAATTTTTTTGATTCCGTCAGCCAAGGATTCCGGATTATTGGCCTCCACTAAAACGGAGTTATTACTGTTTAAAATTTCCCTCAGCGACGGCAGGTCAGAAGCGACAATAGGCCGGCCAGAGGCCATATATTCAAAAAGCTTCATGGGCGAGGTGTATTTTTCAGAAATTTCCTCTCCTTTTTTATTCGGTAAAATTAAAACATCAGCTGTCTTTAAATAATAAGGAATTTCGCCGTGGGTTTTTCTTTCCACAAGGAGCAAATTGTCCAACGGATAATCATTTTTTATTTTTTCAATTTCGTTTTTTTCGCCGCCGACCAAAACAAACAAATATTCATCAGAAAAATATTTGGCTGATTCCAGAAGAATATCTACTCCCTTCCAACCGTGGAGATAAAAACTGCCAGTATAAAGAATAATCTTTTTATCCAGGGGCAGGGAAAGATTTTTTCTTGCTTCATCTTTTGATATTTTTATGTCAAATTCTTTCAAGTCAACGGCATCTGGGGCAATCAAAATTTTTTCCGGGGAAATCCCAAACTCAATAATTCCGGTTTTAATAAAACTTGTTAAGACAATTAATTTTTTTGCTTTTTTCCAGATTTTTTTGTGCCAATCTTTTATTTTTGAGGGCAGAGAATGAATTTCCAGATAAAAATTTTTGAAAAATAATCCTACCAGCTGTTCCCGGCTGTATAAAACATCGTACTTTTTAAAAGTTAAATATATTCTGGCGAAAATTAAAAAGCTGAACAGACGGATTAAAAAAGTAATATTACTTGGATTGCCCGGCAATAAATCAAAGCAGAACAATTTTATTATTTTAAATTTTTTCTCAACGCCGTAATAAGTAAAAACGTCTCCCTTTATTTCAAAAAGGGGGCGCCTGGGCACAATAAGCTCAATTTCCAGGCCGGATAAAGCAAGGGCTTCGCACATTTTCATTATTTGAATTTCATGCGCCCAGCCGGCGGAAATGCCGATATTTGCAAGATAAATTATTTTCATTTTTTAATTAAAAGCTTTGATAAAAAAATTAACTTGTTTTTATAAATCGTAAAGAACGCCCTTAACGAATTCAGGGTAACCGAATGATAAATCGGAAAAGCCCGGGCGCCAAAACCGGCCTTAAAATGAATCTGTTTTTTGTCGCGCTTGGCATTCAAACCGAAGTCAAAAAAAGCAACGCCTTGGGACAGACCGAATCTTATCGTTTCCCAATATAAAAAATCATTAATATTATAACGCCAAAAATCTTTTTTGGAAGCATTAAATAACAAAGCCAAATAATTACCTTTTATTACAAAAAGATTGGCTCCAATTGCCTGTCTATCTTTTTCAGCAAAAATAATATAAAAATTTCTGCCAAAATAATTTTTCAGATCCCCAAAATACTTCCTGCTCTTTGGCCTGGCCCCCAGTCTCTCTATAGTGTCGCAGTAAATCGGATAAAATTTTTCTACGTCCTGACAATTTTCTTTGTTTAAATTATATTCTTGTGATTTTTTAATTTGATTTCTTGTCTTTCCGTCCATTGCCCTTAGTAAATCATCGGGGCTTGCAGAATTATTGGTTTTAAGAATATAAGTAGCCGTAAACCAATTGCTTTTGGGAAGATATTGATTGTTGTTTATAATCGGGCAAATTGACAAATCCAAAATATCAAAAGCAAAATTTTTCTTAATAAAATCAATAATTTTTTTGAAGTCAATATCAATGTCTTTCAAAAAGATAATTTCGGTGTAGCTTTTTAAAGATGCTCCCAAATAAATCAGACCGTTTTCCTGCCACCTTAACAAAACCAAGACAGCCGACAATACATTATTATTATTAAAAAAACCCAAACAAACCGGTTCAGCGCCCCAATAATTCCGGCAAAAATCAATATGCTCTTCAGATACAGATATTAAATTCGTTCTGTTTAGATGTTCTGCTGTCTCGTTATACTTTATTTCTTTAATAATCATTTTTAAAAAACCAATTTGGCCCTAAACTGAATATGGTTGCTGCATGAAGAATTAATTGTTTTTCTTTTTAAGAAAAATAAATCGTCGTTGGTTCTGACTAGTCCTTCTTTGACAATAACCATTGCCTCAAAATTATTTTTTTTAAGCAGGTTCAATGTCTCCTTGTTGTATTTTCCCCTGGGCGGGGCGAAAAATAAACATTTTTTACCTGTTCTACGCTCAATTTCATTTTTTGATTCAACTATTTCGTTCTCCGCCTCAGCCAAAGATAGCTTATCAAGTTCGTAATGATTAACACTATGGGGCTCAATATCAATCAATGATGATTGAGATATTTCTATTATTTGCTCCCAATTGGCTGTTGGCTGAGGCATATTTTGGCTGTTATTGATTTTACTGCCGACTAAACCGGTGCTGATAAAAAAAGTTGCCGGAAAATTATTTTTTTTTAAGATTGGCCAAACTTTTTCGTAATGAGATAAAAAACCATCGTCAAAAGTCAGAATAACGGTCTTGGGCTGAATTTCTTTTTTTGTCTTGATATTTTCAACCAATTCTTTCAGGCTGATAACCAGGTATTTATTCTCTTTTAGATAACACATCTGTTTTTCAAAAATTTCCGGCCTTATTGTCAAATAAACATCGTTCCTGTCAATAGAATGATAGAGTAAAATTACCGCCTTTTTCTTCGGCAAAAAAACAGAAACAACATTCAGAAAAAGAGAGAAGTTTGTTTTTAAAATTTTTTTAAAAAACATTAGGCTTAAATATATTTTAAAAATTATTTTCTAATAGTTGTCCATCGACCAAATATTAAATCTCTCTCTGTAAAAAAACTAACATAAGAACCTAAAACCGCCAGCAACTGAACCAAGATTAATCTCTTGTAAAACCATAAGGAAATTATAACTAAAAAAAATAATATTGCCATCAACCAAAAATTAAAAAACAACAAAAAAATTCCTATATATAACAGAAAAAGAGGATAAAGAACAGGGAAAAATCTCCGAAAGGGAAAAGTCAAAAGGCCAAAGTAGCCGTATCGGGGATTAAATAAAAATTTGATATTTTTAAAATTAATAATAAGAGAACTTAGGGCATATCTTCTGAATTGCCTGAATTCTTCTTTTGTGCCTCCCTCAAGTTTTTCATAAGCCTCTGCTGATTTTTCCACCAATAATCTGTAGCCTTTTTCTCTTATTTTAAAAGTCATAAAATAATCATCGACAATCGCATCTTCTGAAAAATTAGAAAAAACAGATTTGTTAAAAACTAAAAATTTTCCGTCCAGATTGCAAACACTGTCTACCAAACTTTCCTGATATCTTAATTCCCAGTCCCGTTTCTTATATTTTTCTTTTTCTTTCATCAATTCGGTCCCGTCTGATTTTGCAATAATATAACCGCTTACTGCGCCAACACTGCCATTAAGATGGGAAATGGCGTTTTTAACGCTCTCTGGACTTAATCTGATGTCAGCGTCCGTAATCACTATTACGGCTGTTTTAGCGTGTTTTAGGCCCTTATTTAAGGCGTTTATTTTCCCCTTTTCTGATTTCAAAAGGGTTATTGGAAACTGGCTTGCAATTTCGTAAGTTTTATCGGAACTAGCGTTATCAATAACCACTATCTCTCTTTTGTCCGAAGGATAATTTAAGGCAAAAGTATTTTTTATTTTATCAGCGATATTTTTCTCTTCGTTGTAGGCAGGAATTAAAATGGTTATGTCCGGCATTTCTTCTAATTTCTTTGCCGGTTTTTTGGGCAAAAGATAAATTATTTTGGGATATAAAAATTCTCCAAAAAATATTATAAAAATAAAAATAAAAAATAAAAAATTAAAAAACATCTTTTAAAAATCCTTTAATCAAAGTTTTGGGACTGAACAAAATATTTAAATATTGATAACAAGGATGATAACAAACGCATTTTTTATTTTTGATAATATCAATTTGCCTTTGGGCAGGCTCAGATTTTATTATTTTTTTATAATCATAATTGAAATCCCTGAAATTGGCGAATGGTTTTAGAGACTCGCAAAAAGAAATATCGCCGTAGGGATAAAGAGTCAGGCTTGTTTTATAAGCCAGGCACGGAATAACCTGCTCTTTTTTACGGATAATTTCTTTAAAAAGAGAAAGATACTCTTTTTGAATTATCCGCGAAACTTTTTGCATTATTCTGGAATGTTTTTTAATATTTGAATAGCCATTGTAATAATCGTAATTATTTTTTATCAGCTCTATTATTTCTTCCATTCTTTCTTGCGGAGGAAGCCCTAACTCTTTATCCCTTAAATTATCCAGCGTCAGGGAGGAATCTCCTCTGATAAAATCTATCGTATGCATATCCGGCTTGAGTTCTCTGACTTTTTCTATTAAATTTTTAAGGTTTCCGTAACTCAAGTTGCTTACAACTGTGTTAAACTTTAAATTTAAGTTTTTATTTTTCCTCAGAGGCTGCAATAATTTGTATGACTCCAGTAACTTCTCATAACAGCCAGGAATTCCCCTCAGTTCATCGTGCGCCTCAGCCAAAGAATCCAAAGAAAAAGAAACTGTCACTGTAAGATTTTTATAATCAGCCAGTAGTTTTTGGGCTATTTCAAAAGTTTTTTGGGGCAAAAGTCCATTTGTCGGCCATGTTAAGTGTTTTATTTTATTGTTTTTATAAAAGATTCCGACAATTTCCGCCAAATCATTTCTTAGAGATGGTTCTCCGCCGGACAGCAAAAACCAATCAAAGTTCGGCAGAGAACGGGAAATTTTATTTATTTCCTCAAGAGACAATTCTCTTTCTTTATTTTGATTTAATTCCTTCCAATTAAAACAGAACCGGCATTTGGAGTTGCAGCTGAAAGTAACGTGAAAAATCAATTGGAATAAATCTTTTTTTAAATATTTGAAAAGCATCGTTTTATAAATATTTTCAACGGCGCCATTATACCTTCAATTATAATTTTATTTGATATTTTTGATTCACCCCTACCCCGCTCCTTAAAGACTATTGGAATTTCTTTAAATTTTGCCTCCAACTTATTAATACAATAAAATTTGAATTCTATAAGAAAGGCATAGCCCGTACAATCAATTTCATCAAAATTAATTCTTTCCAGTAAATCTTTTCTAACACACATAAAACCAGCAGTCAGATCGCCCACTTTCATGCCGGTCAAAATTTTAGAATATAAATTGCCGAATTTACTCAACATTCTTCTCCAAAATTCCCAGTTTTCAATTCCCCCATTGTCGATGTAGCGTGAGCCTATAATCAAATCATAATTAGAAATTTCTTTCAGCATAACTGACAAATATTCGGGGCCGTGCGAACCATCGGCATCCATTGTTATTACTACTCCAACTTCTTCATCGGATAAAACCTTTTTAATGGCGTCTTTATAGGCGTTGCCCAAACCGGTCTTTTGGACACGCTCCAAAATAGAAAGATGGGGATATTTGGACATTAAAGTTTTTACTATCTGAGCTGTTCCGTCTGGAGAATTATCATCAATAACTAAAATATAAATTTCTGGAAGCAGGGCAAAAATTTGGGGAATAAAAATTTCCACACTTTTTCTTTCGTTATACGTCGGCATTAAAATTATATTTTTCATAAATATTTATGCATCTTCCTGTTTATCGTCAAGTTCTTCCAAAATTTTAACGTATTGTTCAAATCTTTTCTTTTTAAATTCTTTATTCCCCTCTTCATCTTTTCTTTGACTCTGGTCATAAGTAAAATCAACAGGAGTTACGCCAATAGTTTTTCCGTCTTTATATGCATTAATGACCGGCTTAATAATTGCGTCCCATTTATCTAATTTTCCTTTATAATCCAAAAAATACTGGGCTCCGGTCAAATTAAACATTTTGGGACCAAACCATAAATCTATTTCTTCATTGGGAAAATCTTGAGACATTCCTCCAAGTTCTTTTGCTCTTTTGTTGGCCCTGGTTTCTATTCGTGCCTGGAATTTGGGGTAGGAATCTTTATTTTTTCTTTGGGGCACCACAATGTCCACGCTGCCATTCCTTAAACCATTTATCATTGCATTTAGATTTTCTTTTGTTATTAAACCGTCTTTTTCTGGTTCTGTCCAAAGAAAATTTGGATTTTTTATTTCTGGAGAAACCATCTGCATAGCTTCTTGTAGCGATCTTCTTCTACCTTCCCCCATACCAAAAGCAGGTTGTATAATCAATTTAACATTTTTATATTTCGCTACTTCTTGTAAAAAATTCTTACTAGAACCATTATCCAGTACAACACATTTAATACCTAATTTTTCTGCGTTGGCAAATAATTTTTTTGCCAATTCTAGCCTCACTAAAGAGGTTTTGTCTTCACCATACAATGTAGTAGTAAATATTACGAGATCTGAAAAATGCTCATTTTCTTCTCGTTTTTCGGCTTGGTTTAATATTTTTTCCGTCATTAATTAAATGTGCTTTAGAAATTCTCTTGTGTATTTGGTAGGGTTTTGATATTTATCCAAATCAGCTTCGACCATCATTTTTACCAATTCTTTGAAATTGACCTTGGGCTTCCAGCCAAGAACTTTTCTCGCCTTCGAGGCGTCGCCCATAAGGTAGTTGACATCGTTGGGCCGGAAAAATTTTTTATCAATCTCAACATATTTTTTGTAATCAAGGCCAATATGAGAAAAGGCTTCTTTACAAAATTCTCCCACCGTATGGCTCTCGCCCGTTGCCACAACATAATCATCCGGATTTTTTTGTTGCAGCATCAGCCACATGGCCTCCACGTAATCGCCGGCAAAACCCCAATCTCTTTTCGCCTCAAGATTGCCCAGATATATTTTATCAATGTATCCCATTTTTATGCGCGCCACTCCGTCTGTTATTTTCTTTGTCACAAACTCAATTCCTCTCAACGGCGACTCGTGATTGAAAAGAATGCCGGCGCAGGTGAACATATTGTAGCCGGTGCGGTAAGCCTTTGTCACCCAATGAGCATACAGTTTGGCTGCGGCATAGGGGCTGTTGGGGTGAAAGGGCGTGTCCTCGTTCTGCGGGGCCGGAACATTTCCGTATAATTCAGAAGTTGAGGCCTGATAAAATTTTATCTTGGGATCTAACGTCCTAATAGAATCAAGAATCCTGGTCACTCCCAAACCGACTATCTCGCCCGTGGCAATGGCCTCTTCAAAAGAAACACCCACAAAACTCTGGGCAGCCAAATTATATATTTCATCCGGTTTTGCCAGCTGAATGGCGTTTAACAGCGAGGTTTGATCCAGCAAATCCAGTTCCACCATTTCAATATCTTTTTTTACATCAAGATAATGCAGGCGCCAAAAATTTCTCGTGCTTGATCTGCGGTATCCGCCAAAAACTTTGTACCCCTTGCTGACCAAAAGTTTGGCCAGATACGGCCCGTCCTGACCAGTCACTCCTATAATCAAAGCTCGCTTCATATTTTTTTATTAAAATTATTGATAATTTTTTTAAACAATTCCATTTTGCCATGAGCTGTGAAATCAATGTCTATTTTTCTGGCGTAAACAGAACTTCTGGCACCCATCTCTCTGCGTTTCTCTGGAGACAGCTGATACATTTTTAAAATTGCGTTAGAAAGGGCATCAATATCATTTATAGGAACAATAAAACCATTTTCTCCTTCGTGAACGATTTCCAGCATTTCTTTGTTATTATAAATTACCACGGGCAAACTCATTGCCATTCCTTCCAGAATAGACATCGTCAGACCGCAGGCGCGGGGGCTGTTTTCAAGGTCGCTGAATACATCAAGAGACTTGTAAACTTTGGCCAATTCAAGCTCGGAAAGCCTGCCGAAAAAATGAATTTTATCTTCAACGCCCTCTTCTTTTGCCAAATTTCTCCAGCTGGTTGAATCGCCTGAACCTCCGCAAATAACGGCCTCAATAGGATAGCCTAATTTTGAAAGTTTTGCTATCGCCCTTATCAAATGGTCATGGCCCTTGCGCGCCTCAAAAGCCCCGACCATACCAATTAAAAAAGAATCCCGGGGCAATTTTAAAGAATCCCGCAAAGACTGACGGCCGCCGGAAATATCCAGGTTAAGAAGCTTGTAGTCGCTACCATCATAAACAAATTCCACTTTTTCTTTAGGCAGATAGGTCAGCGGACCCCGGCTGCAATATGGCCCGGGAGTGATGATAAAATCAGCCAAACCGAGAAATGACTCCCAATAATTTTTTCTTTCTTTTTCGCTGAGGCGCTTGTTTGCACCCATTGATAAATCGTGGATCTCGGCATAGGTGTCAAAAACAACCGGCACTTTCCTGCGCCTAGCTATCTGGGCTACCATAAATGTTTTTATCAGGGCTGCCTCAGACAAAACTATATCAGGCTTAAATATAGAAAAAATTCTGTCCATAAAAACGCCGTAAGCAGGATATAAAATTGCCTCGCTGAAAATATGCGGGTCAGCCTTTAAATAATTCCTTAAAAGTTTTTTGTAAAGAAAGGGATTGGCAAAAAACCAGCGCATCAGAAAAAATATTTTTTTGAGCTTGTCCGGCTTGGAATTATATTCAAAAAAATATTCAGCGCCAGCTTCCAAATCATCTTCTTTATCGTGATGATAAGTAAAAGTGAGGCCGATTTTGTGGCCCTGTTTTTTCCAGATGCCGGCCACTAAAAGAGAGAGTTTGGGAATCCCGGCGTATGGCGGAGGCAGGCTCTCTCCGGTTGTTCCCGTTATCAAAATCTTCATATTATTTCTTTAATCTGCTGAACGACATATTTCAATTCCTCTTCGGAAATATCAGTGCCGCTCGGCAGATACAAACCGTCCTGATAAAAAGAATTTGCCACTGGGCAGTCTTCTGGCTTGGTAAGACCTTGTTTTATAAAAATTTCCTGCTGATTAAAGGGCACAAAATCGTCCCGCGTTTCCACACCTTTTTTCTTAAGCTCGTTTATAAAGAAGGCGCGCCTGCCGGATAATTTTCCTTTTAAGACAATATTAAACATCCAGTAAACATTAAGGGCATAAGGTTCTTCAACCGGAAGCTGAATTTCGGGAATGCCGGATAAATTTTCAAGATAAAATTTTGCCATGGCCCGCTTGCGCTCAATAATTTCTTTCACCTTGTTCATCTGACCAACGCCAATGGCTGCCTGAACATTTGTTAACCGATAATTATAACCTATGTCCTGATGCATAAATTTATTTTCTTTGCCAAAGGCCAAGGTCTTTAGCGAGCGTACTTTTTCAGCCAGCTCAGAATTATTTGTCGTGACCATTCCCCCTTCGCCAGTGGTGATAATTTTGTTGGCGTAAAAACTGAAACAGCCGATGTCGCCAAGAGAGCCGACTTTTTTGCCCTTATATTCTGCGCCATGAGCTTCGGCCGCGTCTTCAACAACATACAAATTATGTTTTCTGGCAATTTCCAAAACAGGATCCATATCAACAGGATGTCCGTAAATATGAACAACCATTATGGCTTTTGTTTTAGGGGTAATTTTTGCTTCCAGTAAAGCCGGATTAATATTCAGTGTTTTTGAATCAGAATCAATGGGAATCGGTCTGGCGCCCTGATACAGAACAGCGAAAAACGTGGCCATATTGGTAAAAGTGGAGACAAGCACTTCGTCGCCTTTTTTAATGCCCAAAGCAGCCATGGCAAGATGAAGGGCGGTTGTTCCGCTGCTCACGGCAACAGCATATTTTGTCCCGCAAAAATCAGCAAACTTTTCTTCAAACTCTTTAATAAAAGAATCGCTGAAGCCGGAAATTTCTCCGCGCGCCATGGCCTGAGCCACCAGCCCGGCCTCTTCTTTTCCCAATAATGGTTTTGAAACTGGAACAAACATAAAAATTTAAAATAATTTTTGCTCGTCTGTTAACCTGAATGTATCATCCTCGTACTGGTCCCCCTGTCTAGGGCCATTCGTGGAGCTTATCATGACAGAATCTTCAAGGGCTTTATAGGCATGCCAAAACGGATATTGGTGAATTATTAAATCTCCCGCTTCCACCACGACTTCTTCGATTTCTTTATTTTCATCTTCTCTTGTCCTGCAAATAAGTTTTCCCGAGATAATGTAGTCGTACTGCATTGTTTTTTTGTGGTAATGATTTCCACGAATGGCATTCTCTGTAAAAGTAATATATGTCATGGCATCAACAAAGGTGTGGCTCATGATGTCCCGTATTATTCCTCTATCGTCTTTAAAATTAATTTTTGTTTTGATTATTTTCATACAATTTTTGGTTTGGGAATTGGAATGATAAATTTTCCTCCCTTATCGGAAAACGGCTTTAAATTATTGATAATTTCTTCGGCAAAATTCCAGGCCAAAAGCAAGGCATAATCAGGCATTCTTTTTAAAAATTCCTCGTCGGAAATTATGGGAATGTGTCCGCCCGGAGTGTATCTTCCTATTTTAAGTGTTGCTCTTTCCGAAGCAAATAATATTTGTCTGTTGGTCAAACCGCAAAAATTAAGAAGAGTCATTCCCTTGGCCGGAGTGCTGACCACGGCTATTGTTTTTCCTTTGTGCAGTAATTTTTCTATCAATGTGGTCAGTTCTTTGCGGTTATCATAAACTCTGTTTGAGAATTGGCGCAAGTTTTCCAAACTGTGAAGTCCCCCTTTTTCTTCACGCCTTATCATTTCCTCAACGCTTTTATCAATTTTTTTTGAACCTTTTGGGGCAACGTAAACCCTGAAAGAGCCGCCATGAATAGGCGTTTCCTCAATAGAGAAAATTTCCATGCCGAAACGTTTAAAAAACGGAATCAATGGCCTGAGCGACAAATAAGATAAATGCTCATGATAAATGGTATCATACTCAAGATTATCAATTAAATATTGCAAATATGGAGATTCAAAGATAAAAACACCTTTGGGTTTTAATAAAAATTTTATCGCTGTCATGAAGCTGGACAAATCATCGATGTGGGCGAAAACATTGGTGCCAGTTATAACATCTGCCTTGCCGGATTTTTTAATTATGGCTCTTGCTGTTTTGTCATTAAAAAAATCACAGATTGTTTCTATCTTATTTTTTTTGTTGGCGATTTCAACGATATTCTGGGCAGGATCAACACCCATCACCTTCATCCCCTTTTCCTTAAAAAATTTTAAAAGAGTGCCAACATTGCTGCCAATGTCAACAATTAAACTTTGGGGAGCCAGTTTTAACTTGGCGATGACTGTCCTTGCAAATTCGCTCCAGTGTTTTTGTCCGGTTTTGGTGGTTGATGATTCGTAAGGATAATCATTCTGATAAAGAACTTTTGGGTCAACAACATGACTCAATTGAGACAAACCGCATTTTTTGCAAATATTGACGCGCAGGGGATAATGGATTTCCAGCAGATGAATTTCGTCCTGGCCGCGGAATTGGTCAGAGGGCGGGTGAAAACCCAAATCAAGATATTCAATTAATTCAGCATTTCCGCACATCCTGCATTGTTCAACCACCCGATAAAGCGGTTTTACCGCCTCATTCTGGAGGTTTTTATATCTCTTAGTCATTGTTTTATTTTATTAAAAATTTGATGTTTTTGCAATATTTTTGAGAAAAGAAAATGGGCGCGCTGCATGCAGCGCGCCCTGTACAAAACATCACGCGATAGGGTAAGGAACGAGTCCTTCCTCCTCGCGCTGTTCCACGATCGCTTCGAGAAACTCTCGAAGTCTTTTCACGCGCGCAGTAATCATCGCACGCGCTCCGCTTGTGCGAACCCCGAACCGCTGGTCATTCAAATTGCCCCAGTCGAGGCAATCCAGAAGGTCAGCTACGACCGTGAGCCTGGCGTTGTACTTGCCCCTCGTGTCGTTAATAAGCAGTGTCGGTTCCAGAACCGGCAAATCCGCATGGAACTGGCCGGAGCGGATGACCACATCCAACCGCGCGTTCACCACGCGGTCAGCGTCTTTCAGGGCAATTGTGACCGCAGTGTCGTTTGGATCGTTTGGCTTGCCGTGGTCCAAAACTGCATGAATGGCTGCAGATTTTCTCCACCCAATAAGAGCATCTTCGAGCCACCCACGGACGAGCTGCTCAACAGCTTCATCAGGAACCTCTCGGCGTCCCATTCCGCGGTCAATGGCAATAATACGGTCTGCGTTGTGACACAGGCCAGCCAGCCACGCCAAGTTTACCAACTCTGGTCCCTCGCAGAACTTTCCTGCGAGGTTTGCCACAGCGAGCGCGTGATCAAAGTCGTGACCATGCGCCATTTTGCGCGTTTCGTGTGCCTCGCGCACGATTCGCGCAATTTCAGAGTACTGCGTCAAAAACGATGTCACTTAGATCTCCTTTCTTTACTGGTCACCCAGCGTTCGCCGATGTTATACTTCACGTCAGCAATTTTCTTCACCATGGCGAGTTCAATATTGCCCTCGCCAACCATGCCGCGGATTTCTCCGCAGCACTCATACCCGCACTTCAGATAAAGCTGTTGGCCAACAGGATTGTCCGCGCTCGTGGAAAGCCAGATCGTTGCCAGGTTAGAAATTCCGAGCCTGTTACGAAGATGATCCACCACGAAGGCGTCTCCCTGTTGAAGAAGAACTGTGCCGACGCCTTGACCTTGGACATCCTTGCGGACGCCAATCATGTTGAGGTAGACTGTCCCGTTTGTTGGCGGTTTGTTCTCGTAGTGAATGAAGCCGAGAACCTCATCGTCACGCACAACAACAACCACAAACTCGTTCGGGTCGTCGAGCGCGCGAAGAAAAAAGTCCTGACACTGTTCACGAGAGAAACCCCTCCCAAAATTGAAATCCTGCGGAAAGGTTTCTGCTGCAACCGCGATGATTCCTTCAATGTCGCCGATATTTCCGAACCGTACTTGTATTTGCACGGTTTTCTCCCTTCAATTAGTAACGTTCTATTCCACTATATATTATATACCCAAAAATTAAATTGTCAAGTCTGCGGGGCCGAGAATATCTCCCACTTGCCAGTCGCTGATTTTGCTCATGAAATCAGTCATTTCTTTGTGTTTGGGGTGGCTGCGGAAAGAATCTAGTACTATCTGGTTTTCAAATACTGAAATTTCTACAATGTGAACATTTTTCTTCTGGTTCAAATTGTTTTCAACCAGCCAAAAAAGAATGCCTGCCTGGCGGCCGCCACAATCTTCTGCAAGGCGCTGAAATTTGTTGTACGCCTCCTGTCTCACTGATTCAGGCACGTTGTCGTAAAGGGTGAAAAAAATCACATGCCAAATAATTTTTGTTTTGTCTTTCATTTTTTAATATTGTTTTAATTTTGTATTTTTGTTTATAATTTCGGAGATATTATTGTCATAACCAATAAAGCCGGTGATGTTGTATTTTTTAAAAACTTTATTTAATTCTTTTTTGTCAGCCAGTTTTTTTATAGTTTCCGGCGCAAAGTAAAGAAAATTAGCATCAAGGTAATAAGCCAAAAGCATGTCGGCCTCCTGACCAAAGCCAACGGCCGTCACTTCGTTTTTGTTAAATTGCAGTTTGTTTTGATTTGTTTTTGCAAAAATTTCCGCCTGCTGCCGGCTGGAAGAGTTTACGTAAAGTTCACGTAAACTCCACCAGCTGATTTGAAAAAAGAAAATCAGAAAAATTCCG
>CAYTKF010000006.1:0-40397 GCA_964438405.1 uncultured Candidatus Saccharibacteria bacterium | reverse complement strand
AGCGCATATTCCGACTGGTATTTTTTTATTGGCTTGGCATAGACATTAACTTTTTCTCGCGAGTAAAGGCTTGAGATGACAACACCGTCTCCATTCTGGTCTAAAAAGGCAATGGCAAAACTCTGATTGGACCCGGAGTCTTCAAAGGGATTGAAGCGTACCGTGTTTAAATTTTGTATGCTTTTTTTGAGGCGCCTCTCAACGGTTTCCAAATATCTCACTATTTCTTCCTTTGATGTATTTAAGTTTTTTAAATCGTCAGCCAGCGCCATAAGCACTCCTTCAAGGTCTTTTGCTTTTTTGCCGCGAAAAAATTTTTTAAGTCTTAACTCTATTAAAATAAGCCAAACAATTAATATTATAAAAATAATTCCAGTGCCTATATAAAAATAATAGGGATTTACGTCCATAACTTGAAATTATATACTTATTAATGTGAATTATCAATATCTTAATGTGGCTAGAGCGTCAGATTTGAGTGATAGAGACAGATTTATCTATAGATTTTTTGAGATGATTCCAGGTGTTTTGGGCTGGGGTACTATTGTTTTTGTTTTTTGGGGTTCGTGGTTTTTCCCTGCCGGCATTGCTGTTTTTATAATAATTTTTGACATCTATTGGCTTTTCAGGACAATTTATTTTTCTCTGCACCTCAGAGCGCATTGGCGCAAGATGCGCTATTATATAAGCACTGACTGGCGCGAACGGTTAAAAAATTTTAAATACGATCATGTCTGGCAGATGGTAATACTGCCATTTTATAAGGAAAGTTACGAAGTTATTTCCGGTACTATGGACGAATTATTAAAATCAGACTGGGATAAGAAAAAGATGATAGTGGTACTTGCTTATGAAGAAAGGGCTGGGGAAGAAGCGAAAAAAACAGCTGACAAAATTTATAAAGAATACGGAAATAAGTTCGGATATTTTTTAAAAACAAAGCATCCGCAAAATATTCTCGGAGAATTAGCAGGCAAAGGCTCCAACAGCGCATACGCGGCCAAAGAGGCGAAAGAGAAAATTTTAGACCCAAATGAAATAAATTATGAAGATGTTTTAGTTTCTAATTTTGATATTGATACCCACGTTTATCCGCAGTATTTTTTATGCTTAACCTGGCATTTTTTGACCAGCGAAAATCCTTATCGTTCATCTTTTCAGCCGGTTCCCGTTTATAACAACAACATTTGGGATGCACCGTCTTTCTCGCGCGTTGTCGCAACATCTTCAACTTTTTGGCAGATGATAGAGCAGGAACGTCCGGAACAGCTGGTAACTTTCTCTTCTCATTCAATGACATTCAAATCTCTTTGGGAAATAAATTACTGGCAGAGAAATGTTGTTTCCGAGGATTCGCGGGTTTTTTGGTATTCTCTTTTGCGTTTCGACGGCAATTATAAGGTTGTTCCCATTGGCTATCCTGTTTCCATGGATGCGAATTTGGGGCATGGTTTTTGGCAGACGGTGAAAAACGTTTATAAACAGCAGAGGCGCTGGGCCTGGGGTACGGCAGAAAATGCGGTTTATGTTCTTTTTGGTTTTTTAAAAAATAAAAAAATTCCGCTTAAGATAAAATTGCAGCATATTTTTATACAATTCGAAGGCGCGTGGTCAGCGGCCACAAATCCTCTCATAATTTTTTTACTCGGCTGGCTGCCGTTGTTTTTAGGCGGAGATGCCTTTAATAAAACTTTGCTTTCTTATAATCTGCCGATAATCACGCGCGATATTATGACCCTTGCAATGGCTGGTTTGATTTTGTCTGCTATTATTTCTACGTCTTTGTTGCCAGCCAGGCCGGCCGATAAAAAACGCCGTAATAATTTTTTTATGGTTCTGCAGTGGATTTTGATACCGCTGACTATTCCCATTTTTGGTTCTATTCCCAATATAGACGCGCAGACAAGATTAATGCTTGGTAAATACATGGGCTTCTGGGCCACGCCGAAACATAGGAAAAAAGAAGAAAATAAAGTATAATAAAAAAACATGCAAAAAAATATTATAATAAAAGACGAAAAAGAAAATGCTTTAATTGAAGAGTTAAATAAAAGAAATGATGTTAAGGCAGAAAGAATAAAGAAATTATTAAAGCTCCCGGATTTAACAAAAAAAGAGAATTCTCCAGTAAAAATTTTAACTGACGAAATAATTAAATTGCCAAGATTTGCCGATTTTGATTTGGTTGATATACCAAGAATTGTGACTGTAGAAGATGATTTCGACCTCTTAAATACACCAAAAGACCATCCCAGCAGAAGAGAAACAGACACTTATTATTTGAATCCAACACACATTTTAAGAACGCAGATGACTGTAATGTGGCCCTATTATTTGAGAGATAAAGATGTTTTAGAAAAATTGAAAAAAGACGGAAATGTTGTTGCCCTGTCGTCTGGAATAGTTTTTAGAAAAGATGAAGTTGACAGAAAACATTTTCCGGCATTCCACCAGATAGATTTTTTGTATATTTGTAGAAAAGATCAAAAAATTATTACGCTAAAAGAATTAGAAGAAGTTCAAGCCGACGCAGTTAAAATTATTTTTGGAAAAGATATAGAGTTTAGATTTTTGGTTGATACCTTTCCCTTTACGGATCCATCCACTCAAGTAGAAATTAAATTTGGAGAGAATTGGATAGAAGTTTCAGGAGCTGGACTTGTACATACTCAATGTCTTAAAAATTTTGGTTTGGATCCCGAAATCTATAACGGTTGGGCGGGCACTTTTGGAATTGATAGGCTCGCCATGATAAAAATGGGAATTCCAGATATTAGAATACTTTGGTCGGATGATTTGAGAATCACCAGCCAATTCAAAGACATAAACAGTAAATACAAAGAGGTGAGTAAATTTCCCATGACCTCGCGCGACATTTCTTTTGTTATAGATAAAAATATAAATTTGAACAGTTATTACGAAATTGTCAGGGATTGCGCAGAAAATCTGATAGAAGAAGTTAAACTTGTTGACAAATACGAAGACGCGGAAAAATTCGGCAAAGACAAAATCAGTTATACTTTCAGAATAAATTACCGTTCGCCGGAAAGAACGCTCACAAACGAAGAGGTCAATAAAATTCAGGAGCAAATAAGAGAAAAAACAAAGCAGGAACTAGGCGCGGAATTGAGATAGGAAACCCTAAATTACCCTTTTTATTTAAATAATAAAACCACTCACTTATTTGCTATAGCATATAAGTGTTGATTTTTATGTTGGTGAATTTATAATTAAATTATGTCAAAAGGTTTAGGTCAAAACCAACAAAAATTTCTTCTTCTTTTAATGGCCGGTTTGGCCATGGGTCTTTCTCATTCTCCCCAACAGCACTTCAAGATTTTAAAAGCTATTCCAAAAGAATGGAGAGAAATTAACAGACAAAATCTAAAAAGAGCAATAAAAAGCTTATATCAGTCAAAACTGATAAAAGAGAAAGAAAATGCCGATGGGACAGTCACCTTGGTACTTACTGATAAAGGTAAAGAAAAAGCGTTAACCTATAATTTAGACGAGATGGAAATTAAAAAACCAGCTCAATGGGACAAAAAATGGAGGATAGTTCTTTTTGATATTCCTGAGAAAATTAAAAAGGTGAGGGAAGCAATGAGAGGCCATTTTAAAAATCTTGGTTTTTACGAGTTTCAAAAAAGCGTTTTTGTACATCCTTATGATTGCAAAAATGAAATAGAATATCTTATAGAATTCTATGATATCAGAAGATTTGTGAGGTTTATTATTGCAGAGTCGTTGGATAATGAATTACATCTGAAAAGTTATTTTAATCTAAACAAATAATTTCTAATTTAAAAAACATCACTTATCTGCTATCGCTGGTAAATGAGTGATTTTTAGATTGGTATAATTTTTTAAAAAATAAAAGGCCCGCCGCCGAAGCGGTGGGCTTGAATGAGTAAAGTGAGTTAGATGCCCACCTTACTTTTTACTGTGAATGACAGTCGCCAAAATCAAGATTGAAAAAGCCACGATAGAAATTGATAGGGGTACTTGATATCCTCTAATTGCGGCGTTGGCAGAATTGGCCGCAGTCGAAACAAAACCCACAACAATCAAAAACGACAACGAAGTGAAAAATCTTTCGAATTTCGTGACCTTCATGACTTTCAATCCTCCGTCAATATTATAAACCCTCCATTTTTTTTGTCAAATCCGATTTATTTTTCTTCACAAAACTCCTTGTTTTTTCTGTATTTTCTGCTAAAATTAAAGTATGGTAAATAACAATAATAGCGCCAACGGCGCCAATTACACGGCCAAAGATATCTATGTTTTGGAGGGCTTGGAACCTGTCAGAAAACGGCCGGGAATGTATATTGGTTCCACTGGCCCGGACGGTTTGCACCACTTGGTTTGGGAGGTTTTTGATAATAGCAGGGACGAGGCAATGGGTGGTTTTGCTGACGAGGTTGAGGTGGCCTTGCTTCCGGATAATAAAATAAGAGTGGCTGACAACGGCCGAGGCATCCCGGTTGACCTTCATCCTCAGACAAAAAAATCAGCTCTTGAGACAGCGCTTTGCACTTTGCATGCAGGAGGAAAATTTGGCGGCCAATCTTACAAAATTTCCGGCGGTCTGCACGGAGTTGGTGTTTCTGTTGTCAATGCGCTTTCCATTTGGTTGAGAGCCGAAGTTCACAAAGACGGAGGAAAATACGAACAGGAATATAAAATCGGCGACCCAAAGGCCAAAGTAAAAAAAATTGCAAACAGCAAGCTTCACGGCACCATCATTACCTTCCAGCCCGACCCGGAAATTTTTAAGGAAATAAATTTTGACTGGAACAAAATTGTCAGCCATCTTCGGCAGCAGGCTTATCTTGTCAAGGGTTTTAAAATCCGGGTGATGGATTTCAGGAACTGCGAACAGAAAATTGATGACCAAAAAATTTTTTATCTTTCGGAATTGAATCTGGATGTTCCATCTTATACTTTTTATTTTGAGGGAGGAATTTTGTCTTTTATAAATTTTATAAACAGAAAGGAAAAGCCGGCCAATGAAAAAGTTTTTTATATTGAGAAAGAGGCGGAAGGCATTATGGTTGAATGTGCTTTGCAGTATATAGAGGATATTGAAACTAAAGAAATAAGTTTTGCCAATAACATTATTACTCCCGAAGGCGGAATGCATTTAACTGGTTTTCGTTCCGGCCTGACCCGCGTGCTTAATGACTACGCTAAGAAAAATAATTTGGCCAAATCAGAAGAAGATAATTTTACCGGCGATGATGTGCGCGAAGGTTTGACAGCGATTATTTCCGTTAAACTCCGCGAGCCTCAGTTTGAGGGCCAGACAAAAGCAAAACTCGGCAATCCTGAGGCGAGAACAGCGGTGGAAACTGTTTTCAGTGAGGCATTTGCAGAATATCTTGAAGAAAATCCCAATGATGGCAGAGGCATAATTTCCAAGGTCATTTTGGCATTAAAGGCGAGAAAGGCAGCCAAGGCAGCTAAAGAAAGCGTACTCAGAAAGGGAGTTTTAGACGGCTTAACTTTACCTGGGAAATTGGCTGACTGCCAGTCGCGCGACCCGGCTGAGTCGGAATTATTTATTGTTGAAGGTGATTCAGCTGGCGGTTCTTCAAAACAAGGCAGAGACAGAAGAACGCAGGCCATTTTGCCGTTGCGCGGAAAAATTTTGAATGTGGAAAGAATCAGGATAGATAAAATGTTGGCCTCAAAAGAAATCAAGGCTTTAGTCATTGCCCTGGGCGCTGCCATTGCCGAAGAATTTGATATAGAAAAAATACGCTATCATAAAATTATCATTGCCACTGATGCTGATGTTGACGGGGCGCACATCCGCACTTTGCTTCTGACTCTTTTTTACAGATATTATCTGCCGGTTATAGAAAAGGGATATTTATACATCGCCTTGCCTCCGCTTTTCAGAATTCAAAAAGGAAAAGAAATTGTTTACGCCTATAGCGAGGGAGAAAAAGATAAACTGGTTGGCGCCGCCCAGAGGGCTCTGCCCGGCGGGCAAGGATTTTCTGTTCAGCGTTACAAAGGTCTTGGAGAAATGAATCCGGAACAGCTTTGGGAAACGACCATTGATCCGGAAAGACGGGTTTTGAAACAAGTTACCATTGATGACGCGGAAAAGGCAGATGAGACATTTGACATTTTGATGGGCAAAGAAGTTGAACCGCGCAAAATCTTCATCCAAACCCACGCCCAAAAAGTGGAAAATCTGGATGTGTAAAAAATTATCTCATGATAAAACAATGGCGAAAACAACTAAAAAAGTTAAGTGGTAATCTTACCACCAATTGTGTAATGCCGAAACGGCTTATAGAAAAACTTCTTGACGAAAATATTTCTTTGGGACAAAAATTATCTTTTGAGGAAATTAATTTTCCAAAGTTAAATAATGTTCTTGATAAAATAAAAGGTTTAAATATTATTGCAGGCCTACAGAAAATGACGAAAAAAGATTGTTTGACGGTCTTTCGTGCCGTACGTTTCCCAACATACAAAAGAATGTATGAAGTTCTCTATAAACACGGATATTCTATTTTAAATTATGAACAAGAACGAATTTTAGAGTTTTATCAAGATAAAATCTATCTTCAAAAAAGAAAAGAAATTAAAAATGACCCTCGTTTTTGGACGCAACCACAGGAGCGAGTCGTAAAGGGATTACCATTATTTTGCTTGATAAATGATGCCTTACAAATACATAGAGCATTTCGTGGAAAAGACGATAAAGTGGGTATTATTGCGATATACATACCGTATAAATTACTTAAAAATAAAAAAATTAAACTAATTGCAAATGCGGCAATTGATTTAGACTATAATAATAATGATAGGGATTTTGAGATTATTGATTTTATAAAAAATGGAAATTCATACCAAATTGATTATGATGCTCTTTTTGCGAAGGGAATTGATTTAAATGAAATGTATTCACGGGAGTTACCTTTAAATTTTAAACAAATGGAAAAGGCAAAAATAAGCTTTGATTTTTTTCTTTTAAATATATATAAAGTTGCAGACAGTCCCAAAATAAATGGTTTGTTTAATAACACAAAAGTTTTAAAAAATAATAAATATTTCTTGCATGGATTTTTTGGAGACCAAAATATTTTCGGCAGAGGAAAAACAAAATATTTACCACATAGATGCCAAAAAATTTTAAAAAAATAATTTTTTTTGATTTTGACGGAGTAATTGCTGATACTTTTTCTTTTTGTTATAATGCGTGGAATTCACTTATTCCCTTAACCGTGGACGAGTATAGGGCCTGGTTTGAAGGTAATATTAATAAAGTTTTTCAACAAATAAACCAAGAAAAATTAGATAGATTTTTTAGTGAATACGCCTCTAATATAAAAACACTTAAGGCCAATAAGGGAGTAGTAGAAGCGATTAAAAAATTATCAGAAAATTATATTTTGATTATTATTTCATCTACTATTACACCTCTAATTTCTGATTACTTGGAAGTATTCGGAATTAAGACTTGTTTTAGTGAAATACTTGGAGATGATATTGAGAAAAGCAAGACAAAGAAAATACAAATGATACTAGATAAGTATTCTGTTGGTCCTTCGGAAACTATTTTTATTACAGATACCCTTGGAGATGTAAATGAAGCGGAAAAATGCGGGGTAAAAAGCATTGCCGTTACATGGGGTTATCATCCAATAGAAACTTTGAAAAAAGGAAACCCATATAAAATAATTAATTCTCAAGACGAAATTATGCCATCAATTAACGAATATTTTCAAACCCACGCCCAAAAAGTGGAAAATCTGGACGTGTAATTATTTTCTTTCTTCTGTCTCTTTTTTGATGCGGGAGATAAAATTTTCTAAATTGGTTGCGCCTTGGTCGCCTTTTCTTGAACGAACCGAAATTGTGCCAGCTATTTTTTCTTTTTCTCCGACAACCAATATATACGGAATTTTTTGGAGTTCGGCGTTTCTAATTCGTTTGCCCAGTGTTTCATTCTCGTCGCTTAATTCCGTGCGCACTCCGGCATTTTTTAATTCTACCAAAACTTTCTGGCCGTAATCATTAAATTTTTCACTAATCGGAATTATTTTTACCTGAATAGGCGAGAGCCAGACCGGAAAATTTCCCGCGTAATGCTCTATCAAAAACCCAATAAATCTTTCATGTGTTCCCAAGGGCGCGCGGTGGATGCACAGCGGCGTTTCTTCTTTGCCCTTTTCGTTTGTATAAACAAGCCCGAATCTTTTTGGCACTGCGAAATCAACCTGATTCGTTGCCAGAGTAAATTCTCTGCCTATGGCGCTGTAAACCTCAACATCAATTTTGGGGCCGTAAAAAGCAGCTTCATCGGCAATTTCCACATAAGGAATTTTTGATTCTATTAAAACGTTTCTCACTAATTTTTCCGTTTCCTTCCACAACTTCGGCTCGTTAACATATTTTTTGCCGAGATTTTTTGGATCGTGCGTGGAAAAACGCATCACATACTTATTTATTCCAAAAATTTTAAAATATTTAAGATACATGTCGTTGACCGCCCTGAATTCTTGCGCGAATTGCTCTTTGGTGCAGTACATGTGCGCGTCGTTCATGTTAAGAGAGCGCACGCGCATCAGACCGAAGAGCTCGCCTGATTTTTCATATCTGTAGCAGGTGCCGTATTCAGCCAGACGCAGAGGCAGATCTTTATAGCTCCTGGTTTTTGAGGCGTAAATTTTGTGATGGTGCGGACAATTCATGGCCTTCAAGTAATATTTATCTCCTTCCATTTCCATGGCTGGGAACATGGTTTCTTTGTAATAGGGGAGATGTCCGCTTTTTTTGTACATTGATTCTTTGGCAATGTGAGGAGTTTTTACTCTTAAGTAACCGGCCTGAGCCTCTGTTTCTTTTGCTAGATTTTCCAATTCTTCTGCAATAATTGCGCCATTAGGAAGCCACAACGGCAGACCTGGGCCAACATCATCATCAAACATAAAAATTTCCAATTGCTGGCCGAGCTTGCGGTGGTCTCTTTTTTCCGCCTCCTGCATCATTTTTACATAATCATCAAGTTCCTTTTTTGTATCAAAAGCCAAGCCATATATACGCGTGAGCATTGCATTTTTTTCGCTTCCGCGCCAGTAAGCGCCGGCGATTTTGTCCAGCTTAAAACCATCAGGATTAATTTCTTTGGTGTTAGTTATATGAGGTCCTGCGCACAAATCAGTAAAATTTCCTGATTTATAAATAGTAATATTTTTTAGCTCTTTAATCAGTTCTAATTTATAGGACTGGCCCTTGAATAATTTTTTCGCCTCTGATTTGGTAATATTTTTTTTAATAAATTTTAGGTCTTGTTTAATTAATTCACGCATGCGTTGCTCAAATTTTGGCAAATCCTCATCGGAAATTTTAATACCGTCAAAGTCGTAGTAAAAACCGTTTTCAATGGTCGGGCCAATGCCGAGTTTGGCTTTTGGAAATTTTTCCAAAACAGCCATTGCCAAAAGATGTGATAGGGAATGGCGTTTTTTATCAATATCGGGCATATAAAAATAATATCATAGTTGCGCAAAATTATAAAGAGAATAAAATAAATTTGTGAAAATCTCTGTTAAAGTTAAAACCAGCGCAAAAAATGAAAGCGTGAAAAAAGTTGACGATGAGAATTTTATTGTTTCAATTAATGAACGGCCGGTATTTTAATTTTACATCTCTTTAATTTCTTCACAGATGATGGATGTTTCTCCATTGCGTAGAGAGATTTTACCTCTGACTGCAATGCAATTACCCTCACGTAGCATTAGGCCGTATTTTTCCAGTATGCGCGGGAAAATTACAACTTCTATGCTGTCCGTGTAATCGGATAATTTCATAAATAACATTGATTCGTTCTTTTTTGTGAGCACTCTTTTTAATTCCTCAATCATCCCGGCTGTCACAACGGGCATGCCATCATGCAAATTTTTCGCGCCCCCGATTTTTGTTTTAATTTTTTCAAGTTTTTCTTTGCGTTTATCAAGCGGGTGTCCCGAAACATAAAGCCCCAACAGTTCTTTTTCCCAGGACAATTTATCCTGCTGGGAGGTGGGCTCTGTTTTTTTTAATTTTAAATTCGGCAAACTGGAGCTGTCCTGCATCAAGGAAAAAAGCGAATTTTGATTTTGCTTTAATTTTACCGACTGCTTGTTGTACTCAAGCGCCTCCTCCATGTTAAAAAGCATTTCATTTCTTTCTCCCAGGGCATCCATGGCCCCGGCCTTTACCAGCGATTCCAAAGATTTTTTATTGAGATTTTTGTGCTGGATGCGCTCCAAAAAATCAGCGAAAGATTTAAACGGCCCGCTTGTTTTTCTTTCCGCAATAATGGCGTCAGCAATTTCCATGCCCATATTTTTAATGGTGTAAAGGCCGAAGCGTATGCCATTATTAATTACCGTAAAATCTCCGAAGCTTTCATTAATATCAGGAGGAAGTACAGACAAATCCATTTTTTTGCATTCGTTGATTGAGGCGGCAATTTTTTCCGTGTCTCCGGCATCAGAGGTTAAAACCGCGCTCATAAATTCAGCTGGAAAATTCGCCTTCATATAAGCTGTTTGATAAGCAACCTGGCCGTAAGAAGCGGCATGCGCCTTGTTAAATCCATAGCCCTTAAACGGGTCAAAAAGTTTCCACAGGGCTTCGGCTTTTTCCGGAGAAAGCCCGGCATGCGTCTGGCATCCCTCTATAAAAATTTTTTCCTGTTTTGCCATTTCAGCCGGAATTTTTTTCCCGATTGCCTTTCTGAATTTATCTACTGTGTTCCAGTCGTAGCCGGCAAGTTCAATTGCAATAAGTAAAACATCATCCTGATAAGTGACAACGCCATATGTCTTGCTCAAAATTTTTTCCAGACGCGGGTCAAGATAAGTTACTTTTTCCTGGCCGTGCTTGCGTCTGATGTAAGAGGGAATGTTTGCCATTGGTCCGGGTCGAAAAAGCGCGATCATGGCCATAATATCTGTTATGCTTGTGGGAGCAAGTTCTTTCAGATATCGTGTCATTCCGCTTCCACCAAGCTGAAATACTCCAATTGTTTCTCCTTTTGTGAGTAATTCAAAAGTTTTTTTGTCGTCTAATGGTAAATTATAAATATCAATATCAATGTCGCGGATTTTTTTTACTATGCGCACTGAATTTCCCAAAATTGCCAAATTTTTAATGCCAAGAAAATCCATTTTTAACAACCCTATGCCTCCATAATCAGGATCAACAGAATACATGTCATACTGTGTGATGATTTTTTCTCCGTTGGGATCTTTTTGCAAGGGCACATAATCAGTTAATTTTGTGGGTGCAATGACAACACCCGCAGCATGAACAGAAACATGTCTGGCGCATCCCTCAATTTTTTTTGCCAAATCAATGACTTCTTTTACTTCGCTTTCGTTATCATACATTTCTTTGAGTTCGGGAACGATTTTTAGCGCCTGGTCAATAGTCATTGGAAAACCTTGGGAACCAAGAGGAATAAGTTTTGCAATTCTGTCGCCCAGAATATACGGTTTACCCATTGCGCGTGTGACATCGCGGACAGCGGCGCGCGCCATCATGGTGCCGAAAGTGCTGATTTGCGCCACCTTGTCCATGCCGTATTTTTCTTCTGCGTATTCAATGACTTCCTCGCGCCGGTCATCGGCAAAATCCATATCAATATCTGGAGGCGATGGCCGGAAAGGATTTAAAAATCTTTCAAAGGGCAATTCGTATTTTATGGGGTCAACATTTGTGATGCCGATTAAATAGGAAACAAACGAGCCTGCAGCAGAACCACGGGTGTTGGTTATAATTTTTTGCTGGTGTGCCCAGTTTACCAAATCTGCTATAACCAAAAAATAAGGAGCATAACCCTTGTTGTTGATAATTTCCAGTTCGTAATCTATTCTCTTTTTAATTTCCTCGCCTTCTCCGGGAAATTTATTTTTACAACCTTCAATCACTAATTTTTTTAAATATGTTTCCGGAATATATCCTTCTGGTAAATCTATTTTTGGGAAAACCCACTTGCCGAGTTCTAGTTCTAAATTGCATTTTTCCGCGATTAAATAAGTATTTTCTATTGCTTCTGGTATGTCCTTAAAATATCTTTCCATTTCTTCGCCAGAACGCAGGGAAAAATCTTCCTGCTTCATGCTCATTCTGTTGGAATCTGCCAGACTGGCGTTGGTTTGCACGGCAACAAGGATATCCTGGGCAGCGGCATCTTCTTTTTTTAAATAATGCACATCCTGTGTGGCAACAAGCGGAGCATTGGTTTTTTTCGCCAGTTTTACAAGCTCCTCGCATATTTTTTCGTAATTTTCTAAATAAGGATGATGTCCGATTTCTATGAAAAAATTTTCTTTGCCGAAAATATTTTGATATTCTCGAATCACTTCTTCGGCTTGGGCAGTTTCGTTTCTGGCGACAAGACGCGCAATTTCTCCGGCCATGCATCCGGAAAGGGCAATAAGGCCTTCGGAATGTTTTTTCAGATGTTCTTTATCCATTCTTGGTCTGTAATAAAATCCGTCCAAATTACTAACGGTTACAAGCTGTAGCAAATTTCTGTAGCCGGCTTCGTTTTGCGCAAGAATAGTGAGATGATATCTCTTGTCGTCAATGCCGGGACGTTTCTGATGCAATGATTCGTAGGCAATGTAGGCCTCAATTCCGATAATCGGTTTGATTTCTTCTTTTCTGCATTTTTTGTAAAATTCAATTGCGCCGTACATGTTGCCATGGTCAGTGATGGCGAGCGTTGTCATGCCAAGTTTTTTGACTTCGCTGATTAAATCATCAATTTTAGCCAAGCCGTCAAGCAAAGAATAATGGCTGTGCACGTGCAGATGAACAAATTTAGATTCCATAAACATTTTTATTATAGCAGGAAAAATTTTTTAATTAAAACTCTAATAACTAATTATATAAATCTTACGGATAAATAGCGGTCGTCATCTATTGGTAAGATTTTATGAGTTAATATATAATATACTTATGAGTTTAAAAAGCGAAGCAAAACAAAAAATACTTTTATTATTAATGGCCGGCATTACACTTGGACTTACAAAATCGCCTAAGAATTATTTTAAACTTTTAGATGGTCTGCCGAAGGCGTGGAAAGAAATTAATCGCAACAAGTTGGCGCGTATAGTGCATGAATTTTATAATGATAGAATTGTTGATTATAAAGAAAAAGATGACGGGACTGTTAATATAGTTTTAACAATAGAAGGTCAAAAGAGGGCGCTTAGATATAAATTAGACGAACTTGAAATAAAAAAACCGGTTAAGTGGGACAAGAAATGGCGAATGGTAATTTTTGATATTCCCGAGAAAAAAAGAAAAGCGAGAGAGGCATTAAGAAAGAAATTAAAAGAACTAGATTTTAAAGAACTACAAAAAAGTGTTTTTATTAACCCCTACGAATGCGAAGACGAAATTAATTTTATTGTCGAAGTTTTTGATATAAGACCATATGTGAGATTTTTAAGAGTTGATTCATTTACAAACGAAGAACAGTTTAGATTAAAATTTGAATTATTTTAATTTAAAAATCTTACAGATAAATAACGATCGTCTGTAAGCCGTAAGATTTATTGAGTTATAAAATGAAGAAAAAATATAGATATATTATTGGCATTGATGAAGCAGGAAGAGGGTCATTGGCAGGGCCGGTCGCGGTTGCCGGTGTTTTTGGAAATAAATTTAAGATTTTAAAAAATATTAAAGATTCTAAAAAATTAAGCGCAAAAAAACGAGAAAAATGGGAGAAAATTATCAGGGCGAATTTTGAAAGCCATTGCGTTTTGATAAACCATAAAATTATAGACAAAATTAGCATAAGCAAGGCGGTGGCAATAGGAGTAGAAAAAGTGCTGAAAAAATTTGATAAAAAAATTGATTTGGTTTTACTTGACGGTTCGTTGCGCGCGCCGAAAAATTACAAGCAAAAAACAATTATAAGGGGCGATGAGAAAATTCCCATAATTTCCGCGGCGTCAATTATTGCCAAAGTTACGCGCGACAGAAAAATGCTTTTCTATCACAAAAAATTTCCCCAATACAATTTTGACAGACACAAAGGCTACGGCACCAAACTGCATTACAAAAAACTCAAAAAACACGGAATGTGCGAACTACACCGGCGAACATACTTGAAAAATTTTGGGTTTTAATATATTATTCTATTTATGGTAGTTCGGATGCGGAGCACGCGTTCTCACACGCGGAACAGACGTTCTCATCATGCGTTGAAATCAACGCACCTTTTGAAATGCAAAAAATGCGGAGAGCTGATTTTACCGCACACAATCTGCCTTAACTGCGGATTTTACAATGACCGTGAAGTTATAGACGTTTTGACAAAGCTTACAAAACAAGAAAGAAAGAAAAAAGAAAAAGAACTAGAAGAACATGGCAAATAGACATCTTTCTCGGAGTATTGTGATGCAGTCGCTCTTTGAGAAAGATTTTAAAAATTTAGACAAAACAAAACTGGACTCAATTTTAAAAAGAAATATTGAGGAGTTTGCCGCAGGTCTTGAAGATACAAAATTTATAGACGAACTGTCCGCCGGTGTTTTAAAAAATCAAAAAAAATTAGATTCTATAATAGAAAAGGCGGCTCCGGAGAGACCGTTGGAACAGATTGCTGTTGTTGATAGAAATGTTCTGCGCATTGGGCTTTACGAACTTATTTTTTCTGACAAAAAAGATGTTCCGCCCAAAGTGGCCATTAACGAGGCCATTGAACTGGCAAAAACGTTCGGCGGAGAATCTTCGGGCAAATTCGTCAACGGAGTTTTGGGCACTGTTTTTACGGAAATGGGCGGGGAAGAAGTTTTTGGTGGACCAGCGGTCCCGGGGCCGAAGAAAAAAATTTTGGAAGAAAAATTGGTTGGCGCAATTGTTTACAGGAAGGAGGGAAAAAATTTTTATTTTGCTTTTGTACATGACGTCTTCGGCTACTGGACGTTGTCAAAGGGCCATCTTGAAGAAAATGAAAGCGAAGAGAATGCTGTCAAAAGAGAAGTAAAAGAAGAAATGGGAATAAATATAAAAATAGAAAAGGAAATCGGTTCCAACGAATACATTGCCTATGACCCGGAAAAGGGAAAGATAAAAAAGAAAGTTGTTTATTTTGTTGCGTCAACCGATGATAAAGAATTGTCTCTTAAAAGCTCCGGAGGATTGGACAATACAAAATGGTTTAAAATGGAAGATTTGGCTGACTTAAAAATGTACGAAGACATTCGTCCCATAGTGGCAAAGGCGATTAAAATATTAATATGATAGACTTTAAAAATTTTGAGAAAAAAATCGGAATAAATTTTAAAAACAAAGAACTTTTGAAGCAGGCTTTTACGCACCGTTCTTATATTAACGAGAATACTTCGTGGAAGCTGGGGCATAACGAGCGTCTGGAATTTTTGGGGGACGCTGTTTTGGAGCTTGTCGTGACAGAATATCTTTATGCTGAACTTCCCAAAAGCACAGAGGGCGAAATGACTAGTTTGCGCGCCGCACTTGTCAATGCTGTCATGCTTGCGCAAATGGCAAAAGAACTGGGTATGGAAAAATATCTTCTTCTTTCTTCCGGCGAGGCAAAAGACAATGGTAGGGCAAGGCAGTATATTTTGGCAAATACTTTTGAATCGCTGGTGGGCGCAATTTATTTAGATGCTGGTTATAAAAAAGCCTTTGAATTTTTAAAGCATAGTCTTTTCCCGAAACTTAAAGAAGTTTTGGATAAAAAATTATGGATTGACGCCAAAAGCTTGTTTCAGGAAAAGGCGCAGGCAATTAACGCCAAGACGCCGACCTATAAAGTTTTGAGCGAAACCGGGCCTGACCACGACAAGAAATTTGTTGTGGGAGTTTATATCGGCAGGGAAATGGTTGCGGAAGATCAAGGTATGTCCAAACAGGAAGCGGAGCAAAACGCGGCCCGCAGAGCATTGAAAATAAAACATTGGGAAGATTAATGTTGCTTTTTAAATTTTATTTTGCTAACATTTTTTTGTTATGTTAATGATCAGATTGCAGAGAGTGGGGAAGAAGAATACGCCGGCGTTCCGGGTGGTTTTGGTTGACTCGCGTAGGTCTTCCAAAAGCAGCGCCATAAAAGACATTGTCGGTTTTTATGAACCAAAGAGCGGAAAGACGCAGTTTGATGAGGAAAAAATAAAAAATGCAATCAGCCACGGCGCGCAGGCCTCAAAAACAATTCATAATCTTTTAATAGACGCGAAAATTATAACTGGCAAAAAGAAAGATGTTCTGCATCACAATAAAATAAACAAGAAAAAAGCCAAAGCCAGCGGCAGAGGTGACAGTAAAAAATGAAACAGCTCCCGTGGAATCAGCACCGTAAATATAGTATTATTTAAGTGGTCGAAATTAAACAAATATTTTTTAAAAACTTATTTTATATGGAAGAAGCACCCAAACAGGAAAATTTAGAATTTTCTTTGGCAATAGAGAATGCCAAAAGATTAGCACAAAGTCTAGAGGGTATAAAAGTAGAAAAATTTTCTGATTTAGGAAGAGAGTTTATAGATAATTTATCAGAAAGAGAAATCAATGCTCTTAGAGGTTTAGTTTCCGTTTTGGAAAACGCAGGAAAATAAAAACATTCGTCAGATTGCATTTTTTTGTTTATTATGCTATAATACCGATAGATTACAGCAGCCAGAACGGTCGAACTGCTGAAGGAATTATAAAGTAAATTGCATACAGAAAAATGGACAGAGATAACAGTTTTCTTGAATATGTCGTTAAGGCGTTGGTTGACAATCCGTCTTCTGTCAAAATTGACAGAAAGGTGGATGAGATGGGAGTTCTTTTGACTCTCAAGGTTGACCCGGCTGACATGGGCAAGATAATCGGAAGGGACGGCAACACTGCCAAGGCAATCAGAACTCTTTTGAGAGTTGTGGGTATGAAAAACAATGCTCGCGTCAACCTCAAAATTGAGGAGCCGGAAGGCGGCGCTTCGCGACCCCCGAAAGAAAACACAAACAAGACAGTTGACGAGGCAATGGACGATTTAAAGATCTAGTTTTTAAACAAGAAAAACCGGGCTATAATACAAGCACGGTTTTTCTTTTCCTAATATGACGACCTTTCATATAATTACAACATTCGAAGAGGCCATAAAGGTTTACTTTAATACATCTATTTTGGCCCGGGCGCAGAAAAACGGCTTAATTAAAATAAAATTTTATAATCCGCGCGATTTTAGTGTTGGCAAATATAAAAAGGTAGATGACAGGCCTTTTGGCGGAGGTCCGGGAATGGTTGCGATGCTCGAGCCGATAATCAAAGCAATTAAAAAAATAAAAATACCAAAAGCAAAAATAATTTTACTGACTCCTGCTGGCAAACAATTTGAGCAAAAAATGGCAATAGATTTTGCAAAAAAATATAAAGACATAATTATAATTTCCGGACGATACGAAGGCATAGACGAAAGAATTAATAAAATTTTTAAAACGGAAAAAATTTCTATTGGACCATTTGTGCTCACTGGCGGGGAATTGGGAGCAGGAATAGTTATTGATGCTGTTTCGCGCCACATTCCGGGAGTGCTGGCTAAAGAAGAATCAATAGAGGAAAAACGTCTGGGCATTGGCGTACCTGTTTACACAAGGCCGGAAATATTTAAATATAAGGGTAAAAATTATAAAGTTCCCAAAATTCTTTTATCCGGCAATCATGCTAAAATAAAAGAGTATAGATCCGCCAGCCGGCGGAAAATATGGCGAAAAAATATTTGTTAACAAAAGAGGGCGATGAAAAGCTCAGAAAAGAGCTTGAAATTTTACAGCACCAAAAAAGAAACGAGGTGGCGGAAAAAATTAAAGAAGCCATCTCTTTCGGCGACCTTTCCGAAAACGCGGCCTACTCTCAGGCAAAAGAAGAACAGGCGTTTGTAGAAGGCAGGATACATGAGATAGAAAATATGTTAAAGAGCTCTCAGATTGTCAGCAGAAGCGGGGGACACGAAGTTGTGGAAATCGGTTCAGCTGTAATCTTAAAAATAAATAATCAAGAGAAAAAATACAAAATTGTGGGCAGAAATGAAGCCAATCCCGTAGAAGGAAAAATTTCCAACGAATCGCTTGTTGGCAAATCCGTCCTGGGCAAAAAACCCGGCGAAAGATTCATTGTTTCAACTCCCAACGGGGAAGTGGAATACGAAGTGAAAGGGATAGAATAAAAAAATCTCTGTCCCGTTAGAAATGAAATTTCTAATGGGATTGCGTCAAAATTAGCTTTGTGTTAGTTTGATTTTGGAGGTGTGAAATGGCACACATAGATTTTCGCGTTAAACCACATACAATAAAACCCGGAGTAAATACTGTTGAAATTCTTTTTGACAACCAGACCGTTTTGCGTCATTTATCCGCTTGATAGCGGAGACGGCATTAAAGTCGTCAGCGCTCATTTTAGCGAAGTTGTTCAAGATGACGGAAGCACCAGTTTCCCGCCGATTCCATCAATAAATATTTATCTTGAACCCCGGCCGTGGAAAATTGAAAACGGCCGCATAGTAAAATTGTAAATTGCACATTATTATTGAAACACACGCCCCGAGTCTGACTCGGCGGCGTTTTTGTTTGGTCAAAAAATAAAAATAACATTTGTTTGCTATCGCTGGCAAATGAGTGTTTTTGTTTTGGTGAAAATTAAATTGTTTTTTTGTTTAAAATATGATATAATATAGAACAACGAGGGGAAATTCCTCGACAAGAACTCAAAACTTCAAGCCGGGGAAAAACAGTAATTTTTCCTATATGAACGGTGTTATTAGAAGAAATTTGGAAAAAGTAAAAGAAAAAGAATTATATTCTCTCGTAAAAGACGATACTAGTTATTTTTACGATCTTGCTTCCGATGAATTAACCAGACGTGCCTTAAATAAATTACAGAAAACGATCAAAATTTTTAACGAACAATCCTCAAAACAAACCGAAAAAATGATTCGACTTACTAAATGGATTGTTTGCTTAACAATAATAATGATTATTGGATTATTAATACAAATAATTCTTGCAATTCCTACTAAATCCTACTGTAATGGAGGATTAAATAGCGATGGATTAACTTATACTTATACCTGTACTACAAATATCAATCTAGGTATTTTGGGCAATTATTTCTTCGAAAGAGAATTTATTCGTAATGCACCTTTACCTTCCAATGTTTTTTAAATAGTGACAAAACGTAGCGGTCGCTGATTATTGTCACCTTTTAATTTTCTGCTTGAGGGATTTTTGGGGGTGCGGTAAAATGAATTGAACATGCTTACAGAAAACCAAATTAAATACATCAATTCTATTCCGGAAAATAAAATTACTCAAATCAAACCATTTGACCCACGGGCAAAACAAACAGGAAACGAATTAGTTCAGGTTATCAAACAAAAAATGCCCGAGTTGGAAGTTTTGTTTATGGGAGCAACGGAATTGGGAATAGCCGGGCAAAATGATATTGACCTTAATGTCTTAAGCTCGCCGGAAGAATACGAAAAATACCTGCCTTTATTGAAAGAATTATTCGGTGAGCCGATAAAATCATCTCCAAATTTGATAAAATGGGAATTTGTTAGAAATGGTTTTGATGTGGAATTATATCTAACAGACAAAAATTCATCATTGCTCCGTGAACAAATTAAAACTTTTGAACTTTTGCAAGGCAACCCAGAATTATTAAAAGAATACGAGGCAATAAAATTAGCATCGGATGGTCTTTTTTTTAGAGAATATATGAAACGCAAATACGAATTTTTTAATAAATTACCCCGATGAAAAACTATGCGAAAGTGGAGATTGGTAATAAGTAATAGTAAAATGTGGAATTTATAGTAAAATAACATTATGTCAGAAAAAGATGATTCAGTAAAAAGATTCGAGGAGTATCTTAAGGAAAAAGAAGGGCAGCCAATTGACCAGCGGGCAGTAGAAGCTGGAAAGAGAGAACTTGAATTGGGGAAAAAGGGAGGTTTTCCTGTTTATGGTGATGAACCCGACAGAGAAAAATTAATAGCCAGTTATCCTCAAAGAAAATTATCTGAAAAAGAATCAGAAAAGGAAGAAGAACAGGAGTTGAGCACGGAGAAGGTTGTTGAACAATGCGACCCAGAGACAAATTTAACAGAAAGGGAATTGGAAGATGCAATTTCAGAATTGATTACAGCCAAAAAAATCATAATGTCTTTTGTGGAAGAGGGAAAACTCAAAGACGGCATAATACCGGATAAGCTGGGATTAGTAATGAGCAAAATTGTCTATAAATATGGTATTCATTCGACCGTAAACGACTTCCCCTCAAAAATCGGAGAATTGATAAGTAAATACAATAAGGCCCTAAGACGTTTCAAAGACCTATAATTTTATCCACTTGACAGAATTTGGGGGATGTATGATGATATTGTTCGACATCGGAAGTCCAACATTTAACAGAAATTATTAAAGCCATAGAAAGTTTTATCGGGAAATGGTAAGGTAAAAATAAATGAGAATAAAAGATGCGCTAGGGGTTTCCCTGAAAAGCATTTTAAACAAAGAACATAATCTCTGGGTGGGTTTCAGTTTTGGAAATAAATGGTTTACAAGAGAAAACCTTAAAAATCTTATTGCCTTAGGTGTTAAATATACTAAGCAATCATTACTTGTTTGGATACCCGGTCGTCTGTATGCAACCAACTTGAAAACTTTTGATAATTTAAGTAGAGCAGGAGCCCTAAAAATGGCTTTTAATATTGAAGAGGAAAAGTTTTTAGAAGTCGAAGATATTAGATCTGAATTTTGTTTAGAAGACCAAGGGAAAATTGTTATCGCTAATTATGATGATGTCTTGACGCCAAAGACTGTTAAACAAAGAGAAATATTAATGAGGGAATTTTCGAAACAAGAAGAGTTTTATAATATGGTGATTGAAATTTCTAATGAGATGCTTGAAATGAGAAGACGCACTATCTCTAAAGAGCGATCTGAATCGGCAGCGTTGTATATTCTACAAGAGCTTCCTCTTTTTTTAGACGGAGTAATGAAAATTGGTAATGATGTAATTTATACAGCTATTCTTTATCCAGGACTAGGAAAATTGGATGAGTTAGTTATAAAAATAAGAAACAATGACAAGTTTATGTATTTAAAAGAAACTTTGAATATTAAAAACAGTGTTGGAATTGTAGATGTAGAATAATATCCAAATGTTTATTACAGAACAAAACACCTTGTTCGACATCGGAAGTCCAACATTTAACTTTTCTTTTTATCCACTTGACAGGATTTGGGGGATGTATATAATGGTATTAATACTATAAGATTGAGTTATGGTTGTTTGATTTTGTATTATTCGGAAAGATTTTAATATTTTTGTGATTTCATCTTAAATATTATTAGAAAATAAAACCTTTATTAAAAGGAAAGGCTGCTTTTTAATGCATAACAAGAAAAAATATTTTTCCAAATACAAAAAGCCTCTCATCCAGCCTGACGATCTTTTAAGAATCCAAACTGACTCTTTTCATAGGCTTATAACCGAAGGACTGAAAGAGACGTTTCAGGAATTTTCGCCTATCAATGATTACACGGGCAAGGAATTTATTTTGGAAATCCAGGATTTTGTTTTGGGACAGCCCAAATACGACGAATATCACTCCAAAGAAAATAAACTAACCTATAATGCCCCGCTAAAAATAAAAATCAGGTTGTCAGACAAAAAATTAAATCAAGTCAAAGAGCAGGAAATTTTTCTGGCTGATTTTCCACTGATGACAGAACACGGGACTTTTATCATAAATGGAGTGGAAAGAGTTATCGTTCCCCAGCTTACCCGTTCCTATGGGGCATATTTTACTGCTGACCCCATAAAAGGGAAAAATTATTTCGGCGCCAAGATAATGCCCAGCCGCGGAGCCTGGATAGAGCTTAAAACAGAGGCGGACAACGCTATTTACGCCAGAATTGACCGCAAGAGAAAAATTCCCATTACCTCACTTTTAAGAATTTTCGGCGCCAAAGAAAAAGATTTTGAAAACCATTTCAAGAAAATAGACAACGGAGAAATTTCATACATCAAAAAAACTCTAGAAAAAGACCAGGCCAAAACAATGGAAGAATCCTACATGGAACTTTACCGCCGTCTGCGCCCCGGGGAAATGGTTAATTTTGAGTCAAGCCGGGATTTTATAAACACCATGTTTGACGCGGTGCACTACGACCTTTCTCTAGTGGGAAGATACATGCTTAATTACCGTTTGGGATTATCTTTGGACAATATTAAGAAGGCGGTAAGGACAGTGACCCTTGAAGATTTAATCGCAATCGTCTCTAAAATTATAGAACTTAATAACAATCCCTCTGCAGAGCCGGATGACATTGACCATCTTGGAAACAGACGGCTCAGAACTTTTGGCGAATTGATTCAGCAGAGACTGCGGGTGGGAATGACCCGGCTTAAGAAAAATATTCAGGACAGAATGTCCACACTTGAATCTGTAACCCTTCTACCCTCACAGCTTATTAACAACCGTTTGATTATGGCTGTTATCAATGACTTCTTTTCCACCAGCCCGCTTTCCCAGTTCATGAGCCAGAAAAATAATCTTGATGAAGTTGAACATTTGAGGCGCCTTACTGCTCTCGGCCCCGGAGGCTTAACAAGAGAAAGGGCCAGCTTTGAAGTGAGAGACGTGCACTCATCGCATTACGGAAAAATCTGTCCCATTGAAACCTCTGAGGGTTCCAACATTGGCCTTGTCGTTCATCTTTCAATTTATTCGCGGCTCAACGAATACGGAATTCTAGAAAGTCCGTACAGGCGGGTTAAAAATAGTAAAATCACGAATGAAATAGTTTATCTCAACGCACTTGACGAAGAAAAATACAATATTGCCCACGCCGGAAATAATTATGATTCTGACACAGGAGAATTTTTGGACAACGAAATTGAAGCCAGAGTCTTGGGCAAGCCAGGCATTGTTTCCAAAAACAAAATTGATTTTATAGACATATCAACCGGCCAGGCCTTTGGCGTTGCAACCGGGCTGATTCCCTTTCTTGAAAATGACGACGCCACCAGGGCTTTGATGGGCGCCAATATGCAGAAGCAGGCTGTGCCATGCATCAAGCCGCAGGCGCCTTATGTTGCCACTGGCATGGAAGAGTGGGCTTTGCGCAATTCCGGCAGAGTGATTGTGGCGGAAAAAGACGGCGTTGTTGATTATGTTGATGCTTCAAAAGTTGTTGTCAAAGACAAAGACAATAAAAAGAAAACTTACAATCTTTTAAGCTTTTTAAGGTCAAATGATTTTATGGCCATTCATCAGAGGCCGTCGGTTAACCTGGGAGACAAAATTTCCAAGGGAGATATAATCTGCGAAAATTATTCCAGCGACAACGGACAGCTGGCCCTAGGCCAGAATTTGCTGGTTGCATTTTTGTCGTGGCGCGGATACAACTTTGAAGATGCCATTGTCATTTCGGACCGGCTGAGACAGGATGATGTCTTTACTTCAGTTCATATTGAAGAATTTGCCGTAAATGTGAGAGATACCAAGCTTGGTCCGGAAATAACAACTTACGATATTCCCAATGTCGGCGAAAACAAACTTAAAGATTTGGACGAAGAGGGTATTGTCAGAATCGGCGCAGAGGTCAGGTCAGACGATATTCTGGTTGGTAAGATTTCTCCCAAGGGCGAGGCAGAACTGACTCCGGAGGAGCATCTCCTGCGTTCTATTTTCGGCGAAAAAGCCAGAGACGTAAAAGATACATCTCTGCGCCTGGACCACGGCAGGCAGGGAAGGGTGATAGGCGTCAAAATATTTTCCCGCGACGCAGGAGACAAACTGGAGCCGGGCATAATAAAAAAGATTTTTATTGAGATGGCGCAGTTGAGAAAAGTTTCAATAGGAGACAAACTGGCTGGACGCCACGGCAACAAGGGTGTTATCTCAAAAATTCTTCCCATGGAAGATATGCCTTATCTTGAGGACGGTACGCCCATTGATGTCATATTAAATCCTATCGGCGTTTCTTCCCGTATGAACCTAGGCCAGATTTTGGAAACTCATCTTGGGCTTGCTGCGGAAAAGCTCGGATATCAGGCCATCACTCCGATTCTTGCCGGCGTTACGGAAAACGAAATAAAAGAGGAGATGAACAAGGCAGGCATTCCGGAGGAAGGTAAACTTAAACTTTTTGATGGACGTACAGGAGAACCGTTTGAACAAAGAGTTACTGTGGGCAGAATGTATATGATGAAGCTTGACCATATGGCAGAAGATAAAATTCACATGCGTTCCATCGGCCCGTATTCTTTAATTACACAGCAACCCCTTAAGGGCAAGGCCCAGGGAGGAGGCCAGAGATTCGGTGAAATGGAGGTCTGGGCGCTTGAGGGCTATGGAGCCTCTCACACTCTTCAGGAAATGCTGACAATAAAATCAGACGATATTCTAGGCAGGGTTTCCACTTACAATTCTATTATCAGGGGAGAGAAATTTAAAAGCCCCAATATTCCAGCCTCTTTTCATGTGCTTTTGAGCGAGCTTAAGGGATTGGCCCTGGACGTGGAATTAATTTAAAAATTATGAGAGAAAAAATAAACAGCACAAAAAATAATCTCCTGGGCGGACTGGAAATAAAAGTTACTGATTTTTCGTCGGTGATTCTTAAATTGGCCTCGCCAGAAAAAATTCTTTCATGGTCGCATGGAGAGGTGACAAAACCCGAGACCATAAATTATCGCACCCAGCGTCCCGAGAGGAACGGCCTTTTTTGCGAGAAAATTTTCGGTCCAGAAAAAGATTACGAATGCTATTGTGGAAAATACCGTCGTATAAGATATAAGGGCGTGATTTGCGAGAAATGCGGAGTGGAGGTGACGCGTTCCATTGTTCGGCGCGAGAGAATGGGCCATATTGCCTTGGCCGCGCCTGTTTCCCATATCTGGTTTTTAAGAGGCATTCCTTCCAAAATAGGAATGATTTTGGATGTGCCGTTGCATAAATTAGAAAGAGTTATTTATTTCGGCGGCTACATTATTTCCAGCGTTAACGAAGAGGCCAAGCAGGCTGCGCTTAAAAAAATTGATTCTGAGTATAAGGCCAAAGTTAAAACGGTTGCCACAGCCGAAGAAAAAGAAGAGCTGAAAGAATTTCTTTCGCTTGCAAAAGAAGAACTAAATTCAATCGAGCTGTACGGAGTCATAAGCCCCCCGGAATATTACAATCTCAGTAGAAAATACGGAGATGTTTTCAGCGTCGGCATTGGCGCAGAATCCATTTATAATATTTTTAAAAATATCAATCTTGAAAATTTAAAAAAGAGCCTTGAGGAAGAAATTAAAACCGCCGGGGTTCAGGACCATCCTAAAGTTTTAAACAGGCTGAATCTTGTTAAATCAATGCTCAGGGCCGGAGTGAGGCCTGAGTGGATGTTTTTGACAAATATTCCCATAATTCCTCCTGCCTTGAGGCCAATGGTTGCCTTAGACGGCGAGCGTTATGCCGCCTCTGACCTTAATGATTTATACAGGAGAGTGATAAACAGAAATAACCGTCTTAAAAAATTAATTGAAATTAATGCGCCTGAAGTTATCTGCAGGAATGAAAAAAGAATTTTACAGGAGGCCATTGATGCCTTGATTGACAACGCCATGCGCAGAGGCCAGAACGTGGCCACCAGCCAGGCGCAAAAAAGACCGCTTAAATCACTGGCAGATATGTTAAAGGGCAAGCAAGGACGTTTTCGTCAGAATCTTTTAGGCAAGAGGGTTGATTATTCGGCGCGTTCTGTAATTGTTGTTGGTCCTGAACTTAAAATGGATCAGTGCGGTTTGCCCAAACATATTGCCCTGGAACTTTTCAGACCCTTTGTCATATCAGAACTTTTAAAAAGAGAGTTGGCTTACAACATTAGGGGCGCTGGAAGATTGATTGACGAGAAAACACCAGAGGTCTGGGCAGTGCTTGAAGAAGTTATCAAAGACAAACACGTTTTGCTCAATCGTGCTCCGACCCTGCATCGTTTGGGCGTTCAGGCATTCAGGCCGATTTTAATCGAGGGCAATGCCATTCAGATTCATCCCCTGGTCTGCTCCGCCTTTAACGCTGACTTTGACGGCGACCAAATGCCCGTGCATTTGCCGCTTTCTCCTGAGGCGCAGGCTGAAGCCAGAGACATTATGGCATCGGTTAAAAATTTACTTAAGCCGGGCAGCGGAGACCCCATTGTCAATCCCACTCAGGACATGGTCATGGGGTGCTATTGGCTGACAAGAGTAAAAGATAAAGCTCTCGGCGAAGGACTTTATTTTTCCACGCCCAATGAGGCCATTACGGCTCACGATTTTAAAAGAGTTGATATCAGGGCAAAGATTAAAGTTTTGGCAACGGATACGCCCAAGTATAAACACCTTAACAAAGAAATTTTTGAAACAACAGTGGGACGTCTTCTTTTTAACAGTACTCTCCCGCCCGATTTCCCGTTTATCAACGAGGAGATGAATAAAAAATTTCTTGCCAGATTGGTTTCTCAGATTATCGAGAAATATGGCATTGATGCAACTCCTCCGATTTTGGATAAAATCAAAGATTTTGGTTTTGAGATAGCCACTGTCTCAGGAATAAGCTGGGGCATAGACGATCTCATAATCCCCAAAGAGAAAAAGGAAATTATTGCCGGCGCGGAAAAAAAGGCCAAAGAAATACAGGAACAATATCACGAAGGTCTTTTGACAAATGATGAAGTTTATGACAAGGCCATTGAAATTTGGCAGGACGCAAAAAATGCCATTGACGATATTGTTCCCCATGCATTGGATAAAGAAGGTTCTGTTTATAATATGGTAAACGCCGGAGCCAAGGGCAGCTGGGGCCAGGTGAGCCAGATGTCAGGAATGAAAGGGCTGGTAGTTAATCCAGCTGGGAAAATTATTGATTTTCCTGTTATCTCTTCTTATAAAGAAGGTCTTAATGTTCTGGAATATTTTATTACCACTCACGGAGCCAGAAAGGGAGAGGCAGACACTGCGCTTAAAACTCCCAAGGCCGGATATCTTACCAGGCGTCTGGTTGATGTTGCTCAGGATGTGATTATTGCCGGAGATGACTGCGGAGACAAAGAGGGAATTAAAATCTCCCGTAGGGAGATAGAAAGATATGGCAAGAAATTTTCTTCAAGAATTTTCGGCAGGATATTGGCAAGGGACAGCGGCAAATTTAAAAAAGGACATCTTCTGAATATTTCTGAGGCAAGGGAGATTGAGGATTCCGGAGTTGAAGAAGTTCATATTTTTTCTCCTGTAAGCTGTTTGTTAAGAGACGGAGTTTGTCAGAAATGCTACGGCTATGATCTTGGTTCCAATACGCCGGTAAAAATTGGCGAGGCCATTGGAATTGTGGCTGCGCAGGCAATCGGAGAGCCTGGTACTCAATTGACCCTTAGAACATTCCATACCGGAGGCGTTGCCTCCGGAGGCGACATCACCCAGGGTCTACCAAGAGTCGAGGAGATTTTTGAATTAAGACCTCCGCGCAATCCGGCTGTTATCTGCGAAGAAGACGGAAATATTCTGGACATAAAAGAAAGAGAAACAGAAAAACTTATGATAGTGGGTGAAAAAGAATATGTCATTCCCTTTGGGAGAATGATTGTTGTGAAAGAGGGAGATAAAGTGAAAAAGGGGGATTTGCTCACAGACGGCGCAGTTAATATCAAAAAATTGTTTCTCATCGCGGGCAGGGAAAAGACGCAGAATTATATTCTGAATGAAGTAAGCAAAGTTTACAGCACCCAGGGAGCAACCATAAACGACAAGCATATTGAAGTAATTATCCGCCAGATGTTTTCTAGATACAGAATTAAAGATCACGGGGACACCAACTTCAACACAGAAGAAGTTGTTGAAAAAAAGGAGCTTTTGGAGGAAAACGAAAGGGTCAAAAAAGAAGGGGAGACTGAGGCCAAGGCAATTCAGCTGGTTATGCAAATCAGCAAGGTTTCTCTTTCAACTACGAGTTTTCTTTCCGCCGCTTCCTTCCAGGATACCGCAAGGGTTTTGATAAAAGTCGGCGTGGAAGGAGCAATAGATAAATTAAAAGGGTTAAAAGAAAATGTTCTTATCGGTCGGCTTATCCCAGCTGGCACTGGCTACAGAAAAGATTATATAAAGAAAGAAGAAGAATTTGACGAAGAAATAGAAGATATTGAAGAGTAGTTTTAAAACCCACCCCAACCCTCCCTTATCAGGGAGGGAAAAATCCCCCAAACCCCCTTTATCAAGGGGGCTACCCAAAAACTTTCCCCTGATAAGGGGGACTAAAGAGGTTTAAAAATAATAAACAAAAATATGTTAGAGAAACAGGAAAACCCACAAAATTTTGAAACACATGAAGTTCTAGCTTCAACAATAGAAGAATTTACTGCGCATCAAGACGACCCAGCCTGGAGAATGAGAATAGCGGAAGAATGGTATGAAAATCTGATAAAAATTCCTGCTGTGGTGCAGAAAAAAACCGAAGAAGTAAGGCAAGAATGGGAAAAGAAAGGAGAAAATGGATTGCTTGCCAAAATAAAAAGATTAGAAGAGGAAGGAGGAGAAATGGAACTTAAACTTGCTAATTATACTAAAATTAAATTGGAAAACCTTAGAAAATACAGAGCTAAAGATGGAGCAATTGATTTTGAGGCTGTAGCACGAGAGGAAATTCTGGGAGAATGTAGAAACTTAGCGAACAACCCAGAACCAAACATTCTTATACCATTTGAAGATTATCGAAAATGGCTGGAAAATTATGCTCGCAATGAAAGTGAGGGTGATGAAGAAGAATATGAAAGCACAATAAATGATATGTTGGATTCTGAATCTATGGCAATGGATAATCCAACATTTATGCTCGCACCAGGGAAAGATACTGAAACATTCATTGATGGGTTTAAAGAAGATATGGCGAATGGTCTGGTAAGTGGTATAAAGCAACCAGAATATGATAAAGATAAATCAAAAGTGGATTTTAAAGGAAAAGATAAGAATGGCAGAAATAGATATGCATCTCTGACCATCTATAGAGAACCGATGCCTTGGAATAATTATGAAAAAATTGTTTTTGTCTGTGAACCTTTTTCTAGAGAAGATTTTGAAAAAACAGGCAACTTTAATGTTCATCTAAATTCTGTACCAACATCGAGTTATACCTGGACAGGCACAAAACCGTTTATGGAATATTTGAGACAGAATAATATAAGTTTTGAGCTAGTGGATAAAGGTAATAATGTTTACGCCTATCATTTAATTAAAGAAAAATAGTTCATTAAAACCCATCCTAACCTTCCCTTATCAAGGAAGGAATCCCGCAAAACTTTCCCCTGATAAGGGGAAATAAAAAAGGGGTTTTAAATCTCCCCCTGACAAGGGGGACTAAGGGGGTTTAAAAAATATGAAAAATCCATACATTTCTTACAATTCCAAACTTATCGAAGTCGCCAGAGAAAACAGAAAAAATCAAACACCAGCGGAAAACAAAATGTGGAGCATATTGAAAAATAGACAAATTAATGGTTATAAATTTCTTCGCCAAAAACCATTGAATAATTTTATTGCTGACTTTTATTGCGCCGAACTGATGCTGGTTATTGAAGTTGACGGCGACTCTCATATTGAACAAAGGGAATATGATATGTTAAGATCAGAGAAGCTGGAAGAATACGGAATTAAGGTCATCCGCTATCAAAATAACGAAATAATATCTAATATAGATAAAGTTTTTAAGAATTTAAAAGAAAAAATTATAAGTTTTTCTCCAAATTCCCCCTTGATAAGGGGGGCGAGGGGGGTTTAAATAAACATATGTCTTCTTCCGTGGAACAAATAAAGGCCCGGCTTAATATTGTTGATGTTGTTCAAGGCTATTTAAGGCTGCAGAAAGCCGGAGTAAATTTAAAGGCCAATTGTCCTTTTCATAATGAGAAGACGCCGTCTTTTTTTGTCTCGCCAAGCCGTGACACGTGGCATTGTTTCGGTTGCAACAAGGGCGGGGATATTTTTAGTTTTGTTATGGAAATTGAGGGATTGGAATTTCCCGAGGCCCTTAAACTTCTTGCAGACAAGGCTGGCGTGGAACTGGAGCCAATTGATCCGAAATATAAAAATGAGAAAAATCGTCTTTCAAGATTAATTAATGAGGTAAAAGATTTTTACGAACAGGAACTCGGTAAAAATCCAGAAGTTTTAAATTATTTAAAAGACAGGGGATTGCAGGGAGAAACAATAAAACATTTTGGCATTGGTTTTGCTCCAAACGGGTGGAGAAATCTGAGAGACCATCTTAAAAATAAAAATTATTCGGAACAGGAAATAGAAAAGACGGGGATGTTAGTACGTTCTGAGAGGGGCGTTTACGACCGTTTTAGAAACAGAATTATGTTTCCGGTTTTTAATCATGCCGGCCAGATAGTGGGTTTTAGCGGAAGAATATTCGGAAAAGAAGACGAAACGACCGGAGGTAAATACATCAACACCCCCCAGACCATTCTTTATGATAAATCAAAAATTCTTTACGGTTTTGACAGGGCCAAAGAGGAAATCCGCAGAAAAAACAGCTGTATTTTGGTGGAAGGCCAGATGGATTTGATAATGTCGCATCAGGCTGGAGTTAAGAATGCCGTTGCAGTTTCCGGCACGGCCCTGACTCATGACCATTTAAAAATAATCAAACGGCTTACCGATAATATAATAATGTCTTTTGACAGAGATGAGGCCGGGCTCGGGGCTGCCAAGAGGGCCATTGATATGGCCCTGGAAAATGATTTTGAAATTAAGACAGCTGTTGTAGCGTCAGGCAAGGATCCGGCAGACACCATTAAAAAAAATCCCAAGGACTGGGAGAGGGCTGTCTCAGAGGCAAAAAATATTTTTGATTTTTACCTGGACGCAGTTGAAAATCTTGAGCCGATAAAAAAAATTAAAGAAATACAGGAAACAATTCTGCCAAGAATAGCTGTTTTAACAAGTGAAGTCAAAAAAGCTTACTGGATAAAAGAAATCGCCGGGAAGCTTTCCATAAAAGAAGATTCTGTCTGGGACGAGTTAAAAAAGATAAAGGTCGAAGTTGGCCAAGAAACAACTGTAAAAAATGAGAAGCCAGGTTTAAGGTCGCGGCTAGAACTTTTAAAAGATAGAATTTTAGGTTTTATTTTTTGGAAAAAAGATACAGAAGACGAAGAACTGAAAAAGGCAATGGATTATTTTATAGAAAATTACAAACTGGATTTAGAGTGTCCGGAGATTAAAAACAAGATGGACAAACTTATTTTTGAGACAGAGGTTTTATACTGCGATGCTGATTGCCAAAAAGAATTTAAAAATCTTGTCTGCGAATTTGAGAGAGAAAATGTTAAGGCGGAACTTTTGTGTTTGACGGAAAAAATAAAGGAGCTTGAGTGTAAAAGAGCAAAGGGGGATTTGTCGACTGAAGAAACTTCCATGCTAGGAAATTATTTAAATAATTTTTATGATTTAACAAAGAAATTAGCGTAAGAATATTATGACAAAAAAGAAGAAAATAAAAAAAGCAAAAAAAACAAAGGCAAAAACCAAAAAAGCCGTCAAAAAAAACAAGGCCGAAATAATAAAAGAAAAAATCGAAGAACTGATGAGGCGTGGCAGGATGCGTGGTTTTATTATTTATTCCGAAATTCTTAGGGAGTTTCCTCATATTGAGGAAGATGTGATGCTCTTGGAAAATCTTTACGATAAATTTCAGGAGGCGGGAATTGATGTTATTGAAGGAAACGAACTTCTTGCCACTGGCAAGGGCAAGAAAATATTAGAAGAAGAAGAGGGTATAGATAAGGCGTCGCTTGATGCAGTGCAAATGTATCTTAAGGAAATAGGAGAAATTTCTCTTATCAGTGCATCACAGGAAAAGGAGCTGGCCAAAAAAATAGAGCAGGGCGACGAGGAAGCGAAAAATATATTAATCAGAGCCAACCTTCGGCTGGTTGTTTCCATTGCCAAAAAATATATCGGCAGAAGCCCCTATCTAGGAATTTTAGACCTTATTCAAGAAGGCAACTTCGGGCTTTTTAAGGCAGTGGAAAAATTTGACTGGAGAAGAGGATATAAATTTTCCACTTACGCCACGTGGTGGATACGGCAGGCCATAACTCGTGCCATCGCTGACCAGTCGCACACCATAAGAATCCCGGTGCATATGGTGGAGACGATTTCTAAATACAAGCAGGTGGTGAGGCGTCTTTCGCAGGATTTTGAGAGAATTCCGTTGCCGGAAGAGATAGCGGCGGAGATGAATATTGATGTTGAAAAAGTTCATCAGATACAAAAAATAGACCAAAGCACGGTCTCTCTCGAGACACCTGTCGGAGACGAAGAAGATTCCACTTTGGAAGAATTTATTAAAGAAGATAAAATTATTTCCCCGGATCAGGCAGCGGCCCACCGGCTTTTGGCAGACCAGATAGAAGAAATTTTAAAAGACCTTTCTCTAAAGGAGCAAAAAATTTTAAAGATGCGGTTTGGCCTGGCTGGTGAAATGATTCACACCCTAGAGGAAGTGGGCAAGGAATTTGGCGTCACACGCGAACGCATCAGACAGATTGAAGCAAAGGCAATAGAAAAAATCCGCCAGCACGAAAAATCTCACAGACTGGAAAATTATTAAGAACTGATTTGGGCTCCCTTAAGGGCTGATTGGCATTGGCAGGAAAAATTGCTGGGCATGTTTTTCATCATTTCAAAAATAAGTTTTTTGACTTTTTCGTTGTTCTTATTAAAAACCTTTACCACCTCGTTGGCGCTGACAGGTTTGATGTCTTTTCTTCCGGCCAATCCGGCGTCATAATCAGTGATCAAAGAAATATTTACATAGCAAATTTCCATTTCCCGGGCAAGGCTAACTTCCGGATACTGGGTCATGCCAATGACCTGCCAACCCATTTTTTGAAACCACTGACTTTCGGCTGCGGTGGAAAAACGAGGACCGTTAATGGTTACTGCAGTACCTCTTGGATGGAATTTTATCTTTAATTTTTTCGCGCATTTTACTGCCAAGTCCCGCATTTGTCCGCAATAGGGATGGGCTGTTGAAATATGGACAACTTTCGGACCCCCAAAAAATGTGTCTTTTCTGCTCTTTGTTCTGTCAACAAACTGGTCGCAGATTACAAAATCACCTGGCTTAATTTTTGGGTTGAGACTGCCTACGGCGCAGGGCGCAATAATTCTTTTTACACCCAATTTTTTAAAAGCGTATAAATTTGCAAGGTAAGGAATTTTATGCGGAGGATATTGATGATTTTTGCCGTGGCGGGGGAGAAAGGCGACTTTTTTGCCGGAAAAAGTGCCGATGGTTATTTTATCGCTTGGCCAGCCATAAGGAGTTTTTATCTTTATTTCCTTGGTGTTTTCTAAAAGATTATAAAAACCGCTTCCGCCAAAAACTCCGATTTCCGCTGAATTATTTTTCATAGGAAATTAAAGAATAAACATTATAATTTTCTAATTTTTTTCCGTTGTTTAAAAATTTCAGATCAATCAAGAATCCTATTCCCAAAATTTTTCCGCCAAGTTTTTTAACTAAATCAGCAGTTGCCCGCGCTGTTCCGCCGGTTGCCAAAACATCGTCAATTATCAAAATTTTATCGCCCCTTAAAATTGCGTCTCTGTGCATCTCAATAATATTTTCTCCGTATTCCAGAGAGTAATTGGCCCTGATTGTTTTGCGGGGCAGTTTCCCTTTTTTGCGCACAATGGCAACACCGCTATTGAGTTTATAAGCCACAGCCGATGCCAGAAGAAAACCCCTTGCGTCAATGCCAACCACTTTGTCTATTTTTTTATTTTTAAACGGCTCAGCCAGCTTATCAATTACATATTTAAAATATTTCGGCTCCTCTAAAAGGGGAGTGATATCCTTAAAATTGACGCCTTTTTTAGGCCAATTTGGAATTTCCAAAATTTTTGATTTAAGATTCACATATCTATTATAAAGCATTATGATAAAATATAAAGATGATCCAGCTTATAAAAGAACTTATGAGTTCCGGGTTTCTCAAGACGCCGGAAATCATTGAGGCATTTCAAAAAATAAATCGGGCTGATTTTGTGCCAGAGGAAATTAAAGAACAGGCGTACTTGAATGTACCATTGTCCATTGGTTTTGGCCAGACAATTTCTCAACCGCTGACAGTGGCATTTATGCTGGAATTATTACAGCCCAAAGAAGGCGATAAAATCTTAGATGTTGGTTCTGGTTCCGGCTGGCAAACAGCATTGTTGGCAGGTGTTGTGGGGGAGAGAGGAAAAATTTTTGCCATAGAAATTATTCCGGAACTGCTCACTTTTGGCAGAAAAAATGTTTCCCAATACAGCTTTACGCAGAAAAAGATAGTTGAATTTTATTGCCTTAATGCCATAAATGGTCTGTTAGAAGAGGCGCCGTTTGACAAAATAATTTCTGCTGCCTCGGCAGAAGAAATTCCACCAGCCTGGAAAGAGCAATTAAAAATAGGCGGCAGAATGGTGGTGCCAATAAAAGACGCAGTTCATCTTCTAATAAAAAAATCCGAAACCGATTTTGACGAACAAATCTTCCCCGGTTTCGCATTTGTGCCGTTTGTTAAGAAATAAAAATTAAGCTAAAAATCTCTTATTTTAAGCCACATTTTGTGAGTTTGACTTTTTTATTTGGCGGGTGTATAATATAAGCAGAATTTGCCTAAGTACTTTGACATATTTCTCGGCAGCGATTTGGTTGAGAATCTTTTTCTTTATCAGTTCGCTGCCGAGACGGTAGCCACTTGAGGAGCAATTCTCTCGTGAACTCTTGAGATAGGAGAAAAAAGATGTTTCTTGTAGAAGTTGAGCGTGAAGGATACCTGCGACCGTTCGCGGTCGCCGAATCCATGGAACAGGCCGAAGTTATCGTTAGGGAGTTTGCCAAGTATCTTGGCATCACAATCCTCGACGACTACAACGGCACAGGGTCTTGGAGCCTGGGAATAGTGGAGAGGATCGACCTCAAAACCAAGACTAGGTACCTCAAGACCACATGCGAGATCTATCTCCGGCATCACAGCTCGCAAAGGCTGGCGAGCTGCGCTAACCCGGAGGATGCCATAAGTCGCCTGCGGGAGGAATTCGATAAATGCGGCGAGTCGGCCGCTATCATTCGAGGGCTTGCTGATGGTGTTCGGAAGACGATCGAAAGAATCGAAAAAACTGGGAGCCTATGATGAAGAGCAAACGCGAAATTCACATGATCGACTACGCTGTTGTTGAGTTTGTTTCCGCTCTTGACCACCTCTTCCGTTTCGCGATCAATCCTCTGGAGCTTCAGATTGTTGGAGGGTTGGACGTTGAGACGGAGTCGTGTTCATCGCTCGAAGTGCGGATTCGCATCCGGCCGGTAAGCTGGCCAACTACGAGTCAGATCTATGCCCGATTCCAAAAGAATCGGAGGGAAGGAGAAGGCTCGTGGAAAGCATTTGAAGGCATACTCCTCGCCAGACACCTACCCCGGGAATTTTCGGAGTTTGCGTTTGAGTGCCAATGGGACTTGAACGGTTACTACCGATTCCGCGGCAGAGGAACCGGCGACGAAGCACTTCTCAAGCGGCTCCACACCGCAAGAGCAGCTACCGAATTGAATCTTCAGCACCTTATGGACTGAGCAGACCTACTGCTTCCCGCCATTGTGTCGTAAGACCTCTGGCGGGCTTTTTGTTTTCAAACAAAAAATGGTGCGAAGTAGATGCTATCGCTTATAAATTGCACCTTTTTATTTAGTTTATAAACAAAATTTTACTTGCCATTTCTGGATTTCCGCGCTTGAAATCTTCGAAGGATATTTCATTTTTGTTTTCTGGTTTTATTTTTTTGATTTTTAATTTGCCGTTTTCTAGTTCTACTTCGGTGATAATTAATCTTTTGCCGTCAATAAACATATAAGCCCCTGGCCATGGCGTGAAGGCGCGGATTTTGCGTTCTATAATTTCCGGTGAATCTGTTGGCAAAATTAGCCCATCTTGCTTGGTAATTTTTTTTGTAAACGTTGCCTGCGAATGGTTTTGTTCCTGCGGTTTTATTTCGCCATTTATAAATTTGGGTATAACTTCCACTAATAATTTTCCTCCCAATTCAGCCAATTTTTTTTCTAGATTTTTATAATAAAGTTTAGAAATTAAAAGTTCTTGCTGCTCAAGAACTGGTCCGTGGTCAATTTTTTCGTCTGTAAGTATTATTGTCACTCCTGTTTTTTCTTCCCCGCTTAAAATAAAAGATTGAATTGGTGACGGCCCGCGGAATTTAGGAAGAAGTGAGGGGTGAACGTTTAATGTGCCGTATTTAGGAATAGAGAGTATTTCTTGGGGAATAATTTTGCCAAAGGCTGCGATGATAAATAAATCGTAATTTGGCGCGCTACGCGGTAATTCGTAATTCGTAATAATGGGAATATTATTTTTTTCTGCCCAGAGTTTTGCTGGCGGGGGTGTTAAAATCATTTTTCTGCCCTTTGGTTTGTCGGGTGTTGTGACAATGAGAGAAGGAATAAAATTATTTTCCCGTAAAATTTCAAGGATTTTTACGCTAAAATCTCCGCCCCCGAAAAATATAAACCTCATGTTAATTTTTGTAGGTCTTCCACCTTATCAATAAAAAGCACGCCGTTTAAATGGTCAATTTCGTGCTGGACAATCTGCGCCAAAATGCCGGAAAAACTAAAAGAGAATTTTTTGCCATTTTGATCTACGGCTTCAACAGTTAATCTTTCAGCTCTTTTCACATTGCCGTAATAATTAGCAACGCTCAAACACCCCTCGTTCATTGGATTTTTCTTTTTTGATATTTTTTTAATAATAGGATTTATAAAAACAAAATTGGGAATGGGTATTTCCTGGCCGAAAATTCTTTTGGCAATTATAAAAATTCTCAGCGATTCGCCGACCTGCGGAGCGGCAATGGCAACACCCTCCTTATTTTCCAGCAGCGCAATTTCCATTTTTTTAATCAGATTTTTTATTTCTTTGCCCTTTATGTCTTTAACAGCCACTTCTTTTGCAGTAGCCCTTAAAATTTTGTTTTCTTTTTGCAATATTTTTACTGCCATAAAAATATAATATAACAATTGACAAAAATTGGCAAATTTGAGAGAATAGGAAACGGAGGTGGTAGATGATTACAAAAAAACTTATTTTTGTTCCGTTTGAAATAAAGAGTTCACCGGAGTTTAGGGGGCTTTTAAGCAATATTCAAAATTCTAACAAAAAAGCATCTCAAAAATCAAATCTTCCGCTTTCTGTTCTTTTTTTTAGCTTAGCATTCAATATTCTTCTTACCCTTTGTATTCTCGCCACTTTGTTATTGCCGCGTGAGGCAGTAACATTGGGCGTAAAAAGGTTCTTTGTTGGTTTTTGTTTTATTGTTATTATTGCTGCATTTAGCATTTAGCATGCTGATAGGACTTTTACCTTCACTGGACGAGGAAGAAAGAAAAATAAGAAGGTTATTTTACGATTAGGCGCGGGCGCAAGTCCGTGCTTTTGTTTTTATAAAAAAGTATGCTATGATAAAAAGCAATGAAAGTAATATTGCTTCAAGATGTATTCGGCGTAGGCCACAAATATGAGGTCAAAACCGTCAGCCATGGCTATGCCAGAAATTTTTTAATACCAAGAAAATTGGCCCAAATTGCGACCTTGTCGTCACTCAAGGCAATAGAGGTTCAAAAAATAAGAGTTGAACAAGAAAGGGCCATTCAAAAAGATATTTTGGAAAAAAATTTGGAAAGCTTAAACAATGCAAGAATAGAAATTGAACGCAAAGCAAACGAAAAAGGCCATCTTTTTGATTCTGTAGATAAAAAAGAAATAGAAATAATTTTAAAAGATAAACGCATGGAAATTCCGGCAGATATGATAGAATTAGAAAAGCCGATAAAAGAAATCGGCGAGCACAAAATAAAAATAGGTGATAAAGAATTCACGTTAGCAGTAAAAGCATCATGACTAAATATATTTTTGTTGTTGGAGGAGTTATTTCCGGCGTGGGCAAGGGCGTGGCAGCCGCCTCCATTGGCAAAATTCTCCAGTCGCGCGGATTTGAAGTGACAGCTGTAAAAATCGACCCTTATGTTAACATTGACGCAGGCACAATGAACCCCACCGAACATGGTGAGGTTTTTGTTTTGGACGAAGGCACGGAGTGCGACCAGGATATGGGCAATTACGAAAGATTTTTGGGAAAGAGCCTGCCAGCCATAAATTATATGACAACCGGCAGTGTTTATCAGTCAGTGATAAACAGGGAGAGAAATCTTGGATACGGAGGCAGATGCGTTGAAGTAGTTCCTCACATTCCGTTGGAAATAATTGATCGCATTAATAAGGCCACGGCCAAAGCCAGGGCAGATTTTGTGATAGTGGAGGTGGGCGGAACAGTCGGCGAATACCAGAATATTTTATTTTTGGAAGCGGCCAGAATGCTCAAGCTTAAAAAGCCCGATGACGTTTTGGTGGTGCTTGTAAGCTATTTGCCCATTCCCGGCAAGGTGGGAGAGATGAAAAGCAAGCCAACTCAATACGCTGTGCGCACTCTTAATTCTTCGGGAATCCAGCCCGATATTATTATTGCCAGAGCAAGGGTGCCCCTAGATAAAAAACGCAAAGAGAAAATTGCATTTAACTGTAACATGGATGAGGAGGATGTTATTTCCGCGCCAGACATAGAAAGTATTTACGACGTGCCTGTAAATTTTGAAAAAGACAATTTGAGCGAAATTATTTTAAAAAAACTTAAGCTTAAACCGCGCGCAAAAGACATGAAAGAATGGGTGAAGCTATCTAAAACCGTAAAATCAGCCACTAAACCTGTCCATGTGGGAATCGTGGGCAAATATTTCGGCACCGGCGATTTTATGCTTGCTGATTCTTATATTTCCGTAATAGAGGCAATAAAACACGCCTCTTATTTTTTTAAGAGAATACCGCAAATTACATGGATTGACGCTGAAAAGTTTGAAAAAAATTCAGCTTCGCTTAAGGAACTTAAAAAATATGACGGCATTGTGGTGCCCGGCGGATTCGGGGCTAGGGGAGTGGAGGGAAAAATAAAAGCCATAGAATTCTGCAGAAAAAATAAAATTCCGTTTTTGGGATTATGTTATGGTATGCAACTAATGGTTATAGAATTTGCCAGAAATGTCTGCGGTTTTAAGGCTGCCATTACGACAGAGATAAACAGAGAGACAAAACATCCAGTCATAGACATTATGCCAGAGCAGAAAAAAAATCTAGAAGACAAAAATTATGGCGCAACAATGCGTCTTGGGGCATATCCGGCTGCCATAAAAACAGGAACACTTGCTTTTGGTGCTTATAAAGAACATCTGATATCAGAAAGACATCGTCATCGCTGGGAAGTCAATCCTGATTATATAGAAAAACTGGAAAAGAGAGGTTTAATTTTTTCTGGAAAATCGCCGGACGGAAAATTAATGGAAATTGCGGAATTGCCCAAAAACAAACATCCGTTTTTTGTGGGAAGCCAGTTTCATCCGGAATTTAAATCGCGGCCATTAAAGCCGCATCCATTGTTTAGAGAGTTTATGCGAGTTTCGATTCTTAAATCACATTAACAACTTTATATTTTCTGGAATTGCCGTCAAATCTTGTTTTATTTTTTTGTGTGAAAGAAACTTTACCCTGTTTTATTGAATAGAGGGTGTGGTCTTTGCCGATTTTGACGTTTTTACCGGCCAGAATTTTTGTCCCGCGCTGGCGCACCAAAATAGAACCGGGTTTGGCTGTTTGTCCGGCATAAAGTTTAACTCCGAGAAATTTCGGCGCAGAATCCCTTAAATTTTTAGCTGTACCACCAGCCTTTACGTGAGCCATAATTTTTAAAAATTAGAATAATTTTTGTAAAATTATGAGCATCCCGCCTTGGCGGGAAGCCATACATTTACAATCATATGTTATCAAAATTTATAAATTTTTGCAAGAGTAACGAACGCGATATAATTTTGGCTTCTGTTTTTATTCTTGTCACTTTAATCAGCTTTGGTCTTGGCAGGCTTTCCAAAATAGAGCAGAGTAGGGTGCCAATAAAAATAGAACAATCAGTAGCATCAAATAATTCAACATCCGCTGTATCCGCGTCCACATCCGCTCAATCCGCGAAAACGTATGTGGCCTCAAAAAACGGCACAAAATACCACTATCCATGGTGTGCAGGAGCACAGAGCATTAAAGAGGAAAACAAAATCTGGTTTGCAACAGCCGAAGAAGCCCAAAAAGCCGGCTACCAACCAGCTGCCAACTGTCCGGGGTTGAAATAAGGAAAAATTTGTTATAAAATAATCACAATGAAAAATAAGCAGA
>CAYTKF010000005.1:35536-43589 GCA_964438405.1 uncultured Candidatus Saccharibacteria bacterium | reverse complement strand
GCATTTGTTTTTGCTTTTTATGACGATTTTTGTATCATAAAATAAAGGTCGGCAACTTGGTAATATTTTTATGGAAAAAGAATTAGGCAGGGTCACTCATTACTTTGACAAGGCAATGGTGGCTGTTATAAAATTGAGCGATTCGCTTTCTGTGGGTGATAATGTTAAATTTGTCCACTCTGAACACGAATTTACGCAGAATGTCGGCTCAATGGAAATTGACCACAAAAAAGTTGATTCATGCAAGCCAGGCGAGGAAGTGGCAATCAAGGTTAGTGAAAAAACCCACGAAGGCGCAAAAGTTTTTAAAGTAGAGTAAAAAATAAATTTCCGCGTTGCACGTTACATGTTACGCGTTACGCGATTTTAATGGTGGCTATAGTGTAAGAGTTTCGCACAGCACTCTGTGGAAGTGTTAGAATGGGTGCAAATCCCATTAGCCACCCTGGGGTATTAGGACATATAGATTGGATACAGCAACTTCACTTGCTATATTACAAACATGAAAACAACTCAAGCCTTAGTAACGGTTGGAGGTAAAGGGTCGCGATTAAAGAAAGATGGAATTGATTTTTCTTTATCAAAGGCCTTTTTGGAATTAAACAGGAAGGCAATATTCTATTGGTGTCTCCATGGTCTTTACGCCGCCGGGATTACTAAACTCGTAATTACGGGCGATATGGAAGAAAAACTTAAAAAGGCTGAAGAAATAATAGGAAAATTTCCTTACAAATTTAATGACGTTGTGTTTTTTCAAGACAAAGGATTTGGGGCATATGGTCTTCCTCTGCACACAAATAATCTCTTAGACGAACAATTCTTTTTTGAATGCGGTCATAGTATGTGCGAACCCGAACATTACAAAAAAATGGATGCGTTAAAAAAACCAGGTATAATTGTTTTTTCTGCATTTGATAAAGATTTAACAAAAACTCATTTTAAAACGATTGTGAATGGTGAGTTGGTGGCCTTGAGTTGGCCAAACCTTTTGGATAAAGAGTATATATCACAATTAGAATCATTTAATTTTGAAGAGAATAAAATAATCCCTTATTATCTTAAGTATAATAAGCTTGAAATAGTCAAAAGCAATATTCCCCCCGAATTAGATACAAAGGAAGACTACAACAATGTCATCCCAGTATATAAAAAGTTGATTCTTAAGAATAAGTGGTTTTTGTGAATATACATTGAATTAAATCCGGTATATAGATATACTCCTTTTGTTGCTGTATAATAATCCTAACGTCCTTCACGATTTGACCCTAGTGGGAATTTTACTAAAGCAATCTTATAAAATAGATATTTTTTAGTTCTAACATTAGATATTTTTCTTAGTGATATAGTTGAGTAGCAAGGTGAGATAAATTTTAGTAAAATGGGAGTATGCAAGCAAAACAACACTCTATCTCACTTGTAGAAGTTTTTTCTGAAACAAAAAGCAAAAAAGAAGGACTTACCAGTTTGGAAGCGAATCAAAGAATAAAAGAGTTCGGACGTAACGTTCTCCCCAAAGAAAAACCGTATTCAAAAATACGGCTTTTTTTGAACCAGTTCAACAGTCCCTTGATGTATATTCTACTTGCCACTGTTGTTATTTCTTTTCTGTTGAAGCACTATTCGGACACTATCTTTATTGTTATCGTATTGCTCATTAACACTACTGTCGGATTTTATCAAGAAAACAAAGCCAATAAATCTCTTCTCGCATTAAAGAAAATGGTAAAGATAAGAACGAGGGTCTGGCGAGACGGCAATGAAAAAGAAATTGACAGTGAGGAGTTAGTAGTCGGTGATGTGATGCTTTTGAAAGCAGGAGATAAAGTGCCAGCAGACGGACGCATCATTGAATCAAAAGGGTTGAAAATAAACGAAGCGAGTCTCACTGGCGAATCGCAAGCAGTTGAAAAGAAAACCGATGATGTTATTCCTGAATCAGCTCCGCTTCCTGAAAGAACTAACACTGTTTTTATGGGCACGATTGTGGATGAGGGACGGGCGACGATAGTGATTGTCGCTACTGGAATCAATACGCAAATCGGCGAAATCGTATCTCTTCTTAAAGAGACCAAAGAACACAAAACTCCGCTTCAGAAAAAAATTGCCTCGCTCTCGAGAATAGTCGGAGCATTCATTCTTTTAATTATCTTTGTTATTATTATTGTCGGCTACTTCACGGAAAAATCTTTTGCCGATATTTTTGTCGCTTCGTTAGCTCTCGCAGTTTCAGCAATACCCGCAGGATTGCTTCCCGCTATCACTGTCATACTTGTTTTGGGAATGCGGCGTATTTTCAAACAGAACGGTCTGGTAAGGAAACTTGCCGCCACAGAAACTTTGGGAAGCGTAACCGTTATTTGCACTGATAAAACAGGAACTCTCACTGAAGGGAAAATGCAAGTAAGTCATATTTTAACAAGCACAAGAGAATTGATGAGCGACAGCATTAACGGACTTGCCAAAGGTGAAAATGCCAATGGTGTTGAATCGCACATCTCGGCATTAAAAATCGCCACTTTGACAAACGATGCTTTTGTGGAAAACCCAGAGGCGGAACTGCAAGAATGGGTAGTGCGAGGCAGACCAACCGAGCAAGCTCTACTTCTTGCAGGAATGCAAGCAGGACTCAATAAGCACGAACTGGAAAAACAATACCCAATTATTGATAGAATCAGTTTTGAATCAGACTATAAGTTTGCCGCCACGCTTCATCGCAAAGACGAGAAGCAAAATACGCTTTACGTCATCGGAGCACCAGAGGAGATTATCGCTCGTTCTATTGATTTGGATGTTGATGGCAGAACGGAGAAATTAGGCACTACAGAGGCAGATAAATTGATAAAGAAACTGGAAACGCTTACGCAAAAAGGATTGCGGGTTCTTGCCTGTGCTCATAAAAATTATGACGCTGAAACAAAATACCAGAATCTTACCGAATTAGTAAAGGAACTTTCGCTTATTGGTTTCATTGCTCTCAAAGACCCGCTTCGTAAAGACGCCAAAGATTCAATTTTGGTTACCAAGAAAGCTGGCATCCGCACAGTCATTATTACTGGAGACCATAAACTTACTGCCAAAGCCATTGCTGAAGAAATTGGTCTTGAGGCAAAAGACGAAAACATAATTGAGGGCAAGGAATTGGAAATAATGAGCGATAATGAATTAAAAGAAAAATCAAAGATTGTCTCCATTTACGCTCGTGTGTCCCCACGCCATAAACTGCGTATTGTTGATGCACTGCAAGCCAACGGAGAAGTGGTGGCAATGCTTGGAGATGGCGTAAATGACGCCCCAGCTCTTAAATCTGCCGATATTGGGGTTGCTGTTGGTTCTGGCACGGATGTGGCAAAAGAAGTAGCTGATTTGGTATTGCTGGACGACAATTTCAAAACCGTAGTAAAGGCGGTTGAACAAGGCAGAGTGATTTTTGGAAACGTTAGGAAAGTATTTGTTTATCTTGTGGCGGACGATTTTTCCGAACTATTTTTATTTTTAGCAAGTATGGCAATGGGCTTCCCGCTTCCATTGTTACCTGCCCAGATTCTTTGGATAAACCTTGTTGAGGACGGGTTTCCAGACATTGCCCTCACCACCGAACAGGAGACAAAAGGAGTAATGGATGAAAAACCTAGAAATCCCAAAGAGCCGATATTAAACAAACCATTAAAACTTTGGATGACTACCGTTTTTTTAATTAGTGGTTTGGCAGCGTTTCTATCATTCCTCTTCCTTTGGAAATTGACTGGAGATTTGTATAAGACACGAACAGTAGTTTTTGCCCTTATAGGCCTTGATTCTTTGATTTTTGCCTTCAGTGTCCGTTCCTTTAAAAGGACAATTTTCAGAAAAGATATATTTTCCAACCGCTATTTGGTTGGCGGAGTTGGAATTTCCTTTTTCTTGCTCATAGCCGCAATTTATTTTCCTCCATTACAAAAACTTTTAGCCACTCAATCTTTAGGTATAACCGAATGGCTTATTGTTTTCAGTATAAGCTTAGTAGAAATTATATTGATTGAGTTTTTTAAGAAAAGAATTTTTGTGCCAAATCTGGGATATAGATAAACTCCTTTTGTTGTATAATTGTTCTAACATCATCCACGATTTGACCCTAGCTACTAATTTTTCTCTTTTTTTGTTATAATTTTCAGGCGTAAGGTCGCATTATAATTAATCCAAATTTATGAAAAAAACCATATTATCTATTGTTTTTTCTCTTGCACTTGTTATGCCAATGGTTGGTTTGGCTGAAGATGCCACTACCACTGCCACAACAACGCAAAGAGAATTAAAAACGCAAATTCAAGAACTTAAACAAGAATATTCCGAGCGTTTAAAACAGGCGCGTGAAGAATTTCAAAATAAAATTCAGGCCATAAAAGAAGAACTAAAAACCAAACTCCAAGACGCAAAAGATAAATTAAGAGTAAAACTACAAAAAGTAAAAGACCAAAAGAAAATATCTTCGGTTGAAAATATTAATGACCAGCTGCAAAAATTAAACGAGCGCTGGACAGACCACTTTGTAGACGTAATTGACCATTTGTCGGATGTTTTAGTTAAAATCGGCGGCAGGGCGGATAAATTGTCTGTCAACAATGTTAATGTCGCAAGCGTCAAAAATCTGATGAACACAGCCTCAACAACCATTGCCTCTGCCAGAACCGCAATCGCAACCCAGGCCGCAAAGGTTTATACCATTAATGTCACAACAGAAACAAATCTCAAAACAGATGTCGGTAAAACTCGCCAGGCCCTGCATTCAGATTTGGTTAAATTAAGAGACATTGTTTTTGGAGCGAGAAATGCGGTGCATAACGCGGCGCAGGAGCTTAGTAAATTAGCAACTTCAACGCAAAACAACTAACATGAAAACATTTTTAATCATCATTATAATCCTGGCAGTAATCGGTATTGTTTCTTGGTGGTGGATAGAGACAATGAGACTGGAACCATCTGCGGAAAATTACAATCCCCCAGTAAACAATCAGGTTCAGCAGGAAGATGACACAACAGCTGTTATTAACAGCGATTTGCAGGCAATTGATGTCGGCAGTATTGAACCCGATTTTCAGGCCATTGATAAAGAAATAAATAATCTGTAAAATAAATCCGTCACTGACGGTCGGGCTGTAGTGTAACGGTAGCACGAGTCCTTCGGGAGGATTTAGTTCCGGTTCAAATCCGGGCAGCCCGAATTATTATTAATTAATTTAAAAATTTTATGTTTTGTAAATGTGGAGAGTCAGGAGAGTGTCAATGCAAAAACGGAATTATGTTTTTGGCAGCTGCTTTTTTGACTATTATCACTTTATTTTTTATTGTTAAAACCTTTAACGAGTTTCAGTCAGGCAAATTTATCGGCCAGGGCCAGATAGGCATCAATACCATTGATGTAGTTGGCAAGGGAGAAGTTTTTGCCAAACCGGATATTGCGGAATTTTCTGTGACAGTAGAGAAAAATGCAATTTCAGTCAACGACGCGCAGAACAATGCAACAGAAGCCATAAATAAAGTTACTAAGTTCTTGACCGATTCCGGAATAGAAGATAAAGATATCAAAACCACAAACTACAATATTTATCCGCGTTATGATTATCTCAGAGACCAAGGTCAGGTTTTCCGCGGATACACTGTTAGTCAGACACTGGATATAAAAATAAGAAAGATTGAGGATACAGGAAAAATTTTGGCAGGTGTCACTGACGCCGGAGCCAATCAGGTTGGCGGAGTAAATTTTAAGGTTGACAATGACGATGCTGTTTTGAGACAGGCAAGGGAAAAGGCAATTAACGACGCTAAAACAAAAGCTGAACAATTGGCAAAAGATTTGGGAGTAAAGATTGTGCGTCTGATAAATTACTCGGAATCAGGAAATGGAATTTATCCGTATCCTTTATATGGTATGGAAAGCAAAATGGTGGGAACAGGCGGAGATGTTGCCCCGTCAGTGCCAACAGGCGAAAATACGTTTACAGTTAATGTGAGCTTGACATACCAAATCAAATAGTATATAATCCCAGCAGACCATGTAGTTCCCCGTTCCGCTAAGGCGGAATTAGGGGTTTGGTACATTCACATTTTGAGAGGACACAATGAACATTTTTTCCGAGGCCCTGAAAAAGGCTTCCAAAGTGCTCACTTTTTCTGGCACGGTTGAAGGGGAAACCCCGAAGCCGGCGCCCGTTTCCAAAACCAACGGCAAGCCTGTGACTCTGCCCGACCTGACTTCTATCAACGTCGAAAAGTTGACGTCTGAAGAAGCCGCAGCTCGGCAAGCAGTTGCTCATGATCGAAAGGAATGGGTCAAGGGTGCTGCCAAGACAGAGATTGCCATCATGGAGCGCATCGCGTTCCTGGAAGGGCTCTTTGCCGAAGGGGTTCCGACCCCGGAGGACATCGAAGAACTTGCGTCTCTCAACGAGACGCTCCAACAGATCACCACTGCTGGCGACGAACAGGTGCAACGGCATCTCGAGTTCGCAGGGTTCATCGAGGCCATCAGATCTACTCCGCCGACTGGCGAGAATCTCGAGTATTTCCTTGAACAGGTGGTGGTGCGGAATCACTATCGGCTTGCCTCCAAGGAGGAAGCACAGAGCATCTACAACCGCAAGCCCAGGACTCCGTTGCCGCAAGGCGCGGTATTCTTCCACGGCAGGGTGTATTTGCCCGCGTGGACAGACGACCAGAAGTACCCGTCACAGAAGGCAGTGGAGTCAACCCTTGTTCGCTTTGCTCGTGCAACCATCAAGGCCGAGCAGACCGAAAAGGTCGCGGCCATCGCCCGTCTCAAGGAGCAGGGCGATCCGGATTTGCCCAAGCTGTCGCAAGGGCAGCCCGGAGTCTACCGTCTCGTGTTCCCGGCTCGCACTGACGAGCGGACCGGCAAGAAGTGGAGCGAGGGAGTCGGTCTGGTGGAAGTTTACTTCCGTAAGGTCAACGACCGGCAAGTCCGTTTTGTCCGTGCCAAGGAGGGCGCGGGCTCGCTCGAGTGGTTCAACGCCCACGCGGGCAAGTTCATCCCGCACGCCTGGATTCGGCAGGGCATCAGTGACAACGCAACCGACGAGGTCGCGGAGTTCGCTGACAAGCTCATCCGCACCATCAGCGGTGCGGTGAGGACGTGGTATGCTCTTCGCGCGGCCGAGGCCCGAAAAGCCGACGCCGCTACCGCCACGACCAGTGAAGTTTCTTCTGCCAAACCTGTCACGTCTGACGTGGCCGTCGGCAAGTGACAATATCGGGGGTGCCTGCTTCGGTAGGCACCCCGCTTCTTAACCCGGAGGGCATATGTACAATAATCACAGGAAGGTTCTTGCCCTCATTGACTACGAGAACATTACCAAGTGTTCCGTAGAAAAAGGGCAGATAGTTGATTTCAAAGCGTTGCGTAATTTTTTGAAGAATATCGGCGAAATCATGTTTGCATTTATTTTTCTGCCTGACCATTATGTCTATTCTCTTCCGGATGACCTCAACAACCTTGGTTATCAGATTGTTCTGTGCCAAAGGTTAAAGGGTCAGGAACGAGATAAAGATATGGTGGACAGTCAGTTGAACCTCACAGGTTCAATTTTTTGCCAGTTTTCCGAGATCACGGACATTGTCATTGTCAGCAATGACGCTGACATGGTCCGCTTGGCTGGACTGGCAGAGATGCGTGGGAAGAGAATTCATGTTGTCGGCACTGACAAATTATCGTCAGTGTACAAGAAAGTCGTGGATGTGGAAAACATTCACGAGCTTCCTCTCAAAAAGTAGTTAGGGCCTGGATGCTGTACGCGTTTGGGCTCGTTTTATTTTAAACCCACCCAACCCTCCCTTATCAAGGAGGGATTGACATTTTTTCCCGTCCGAGTATCATAAATTTATCAGCCCGCAAGGGCGGTTTTTAAAAAATGTTTACGAAGCTTATAAATTATATTAAAGAAACAAGGGTTGAATTAAAACATGTCAACTGGCCGACCAGAAATCAGACGGTTAATTTTACATTGCTTGTTATTGCGGTTTCTCTAGGTATTTCTTTTTTCATGGGATTTTTTGACGCAAT
>CAYTKF010000005.1:0-35436 GCA_964438405.1 uncultured Candidatus Saccharibacteria bacterium | reverse complement strand
CAAAAAGTACAAACTGGCAGAAATTGGTATGCCATTCATACGTACGCCGGCTATGAGGATGCGGTAGTAAGAAATCTCAAACAGAGAATAGAATCTTTAGGTATGGAAGATAAAATTTTTAATGTTGTTGCGCCCAAAGAAAAAAGCGTCAAAATGCAGGGAGGCAAACGCAAAGAGGTTGAAGATAATATTTATCCCGGATATGTGCTTGTTGATATGATAGTGACCGACGACTCCTGGTATATTGTGAGAAATACTCCGCGGGTGACAGGATTTGTCGGCTCAGGCACAACTCCTGTCCCTTTGGCAAAAGAAGAAGTTGATTCTCTTTTTGAGAGAATGGGGAACAAAGATGCAAAGTATAAAATCAATATTAAGGTTGGCGACATTGTGCGCATTACAGACGGGCCGTTCAAGGAGTTTGAGGGAAGAGTAAATGAAGTTGATGAAGAAAGAGGAAAAATAAAAACATTGGTTTCCATGTTCGGCAGAGAGACGCCGCTGGAATTGGATTTTATACAAGTGAAGAAAATATGATAATACGAATAACGAATCAAATACGAATATACGAATTCGTATTTTCGTAAAAATTAGTAATTAGTAGTCTATGAAGAAAATAAAAACAATTGTTAAATTACAAATTCCGGCTGCTAAGGCAACTCCTGCTCCGCCAGTTGGCACTGCTCTTGGTCCGCATGGCATTAACATCGGAGAATTTGTAAGCAAGTTTAATGAGGCAACGCGCGAAAAAGGCGATGATATTATTCCTGCGGAAATTACTATTTTTGAAGACCGCACTTTCACTTTCAAATTAAAGACACCGCCCGCTTCGGATTTATTGCGCAAGGCAGCGGGCGTGGAAAAAGGTTCGGGCAAAAATAAATTAAGCAAGGCTGGAAAGGTGAACAAGGCCAAAGTCCGTGAAATTGCAGAGCGCAAAATGGAAGACCTAAACGCAAACGATATTAATGCAGCAATAAAAATAATTGAGGGCACGGCCCGTTCAATGGGTATTGAAATAGAGGAATAAATATGCTACGAATGTAGATAGATTTTGCTGTTTAAAAATCTAATAAAGCAGGAAAGGAAAAGAAAGGGGGCGTGTATGGATTTCAGAGTTAAACTTCTTGGCTATACGGACGATCCGCAGTCAATTTCAGTAGCCGGCGCTCTGGGATGTTTTGAAGAACAATCTTCGTACCAGATGCTGGAGATGCTAGATTTGCTTTCTCCCGAAGACAGGGATAAAAAAGAAAAAGGTGTTCTCAAGAACAGTTTTGGACGCGGACACGGTTCTGTCGGCGACCAAAATTGTTTTATCTTTAGCATTGAAGATTTGCCGAGGGTGGCAACACTTTTTCTCTGCCAGTCTGAATATCTCTCACATCTTCAGCAGTCTTTGCGAAGAGCGAGGGCCAGCAGGGGATACCATCTTCCCGAGACCATAATCAAATCGTCCTACCTCAAGAGAGTTGAAGAGATCCTTTCTAATAGTTTTAAACTTTACGAAAGACTGTGTTCGGCTGGTATTCCGGCTGAAGACGCTCGTTATCTTCTTCCACTTTACACCAGAACCAATATTCAGACTCTTGGTAATGCCCGCGAACTCTGCCATCTTTGGCACATGTCTCAGCAGCCAGGAGTGCCGTCGATTGTGAAAGCGATTGTGGACGAAATGATTGCTCTTGCCAAAGATAAGGCACCGTATCTTTTTGAAAAGTTCGGCTTTAATTTTGAACCAGTGGCGTGGTATCCAGCTCCCCAGCTGTTTGCCCCGTCAAATGAACTTATTAAGGGATTGGTTGAAAGTTGTGCTTCGGAATCAGTAGTTTTGCTTGATTCATGCCACAAACTGCCGATTACCGCTGGGATGGTGGAACAGGCAGTAAAGGGCGACGAAGCCCAGCTCGCCAATCTCAAACATGTTCATTTTGAATTCCTTGTTTCAATGTCTTTTGTCTGTTTCCATCAGGCAGTGAGGCAGAGGACTTGGAATCACAGCGTGGAATCGATTTATGACGCTGTTAATGGCGAGGCGAGAATGGTTATTCCACCATCCATAAAGAGTTCTTCTTTTTCTTTTGCATACGAAAAACAACATCTTGAAATGTTGGAACTCTTTCATTCTTTGATACAGGATGGCATTCCTACACCAGAGGCCGTTGGAGTTCTGCCTCATTCTTTGTTGATTTTTACTCTTATCCACGTCAACGGCTGGAACGCGCTTCATTCCATTGGAAAGAGAACGTGCGTTGAAGCCCAGTGGGAGATAAGAAATCTTGCCTGGAAAATGGCGAGAATTATCAAGAAAAAACTTCCTGTTCTCGGCAAATGGGCCGAGCCGCAATGCATCACTTATGGTGGCAGTTGTCCTGAGGTGAAGGACTGCGGTTATTACAAAAAATTGCAAAAGGGAAAATAATTGTTCGTTTTTGATAGAGCTTTCCGGTTGTGTTCACGCGCTGGAAGGCTTTTTGTTTTTCTGTTAAAATCAAAAGATAATATGCTTAAAAATATTTATAAAGGGAAATTCATTGTTTTTGAAGGTCAGGACGGTTCAGGCCAAAGCACTCAGGCCAAGCTTTCAAAAGAATATCTGGAGAGTAAAAATTATTTTGTTGTTTTGACAAAGGAGCCGACTTTGGACAGCGAGGCTGGCATAAAAATCAGGGAAATTTTGGACGAAAAAACCAAAAGCGATCCAGCTGATTTGCAAAAACTTTTTAGCCAGGACAGAAAAGAACACTTGGACAATTTAATTATCTCGGCCCTAAAAGAAAACAAGATTGTTATATCTGACCGTTATTTTTTTTCCTCTTTTGCTTTTGGTTCCATTGATTTGGATTTGGATTGGCTGATTGAAATAAATAACGAATTTTTAATTCCGGACATGACTTTTATTTTAGATGTTAAACCGGAAATTTGTATTGAAAGAATAAATAAAAGAGGAAAGAAAGTCACGCTTTTTGAAAAAATAGAAAAGTTAAAAAAAGTTAGAGAAAATTATAAAAAATTTCCCAGTATGTTTGAGAACGTCTATTTAATAGATGGAGAGAAAAGCATTCCCGAAGTTTTTGAACAAATAAAGAAAATTTTAGATGAGAAACTTAATTAGAAAAGAAATTGAGAAAGTTGTGGGCGCCGCCCAGAGGGCTCTGCCCGGCGGGGACAAAGCTGATTTTGATGTATTCATAAGTGAGGGATTTGGCGACTATTCCAGCAACGTGGCAATGATCTTAAAGAAAGACCCAGAAAATCTCAAATCTCAAATCTCAAATCTCAAATCTGGTCTTTTTGAAAAAATAGAGGTTGCTGGTCCGGGTTTTTTAAATTTTTGGCTGTCGGAAAAGGGAATGGAAAAAGGATTGAAAAATTTGGGAAAAAAAGCCGCCAAAGGCGAGCCTCGCCAGGGGCGGGAAAAAATCCAGGTGGAATTTATTTCTGCCAATCCAACAGGTGAACTTCATTTAGGTCACGGCAGAAATGGTTTTTACGGCAATGCCTTGGCAAATATTTTGGAAGAAACGGGTTATAAAGTGGAGCGTGAATTTTTTATAAACGATTCTAAAGAAAGCACACAGGTAAAAGAGATAGGCAAAACAGCCCTGGGCAAAGGCAAAACATACCTCACGGAAAATCTCAAATCTCAAATCTCAAATCTCAAATCTAAATTGCCGGATTCTGAAAGCGAGGCTGGTTATTTGCTTGCGCAAGAAATTCAAAAAGACAATCAAGAATTTATTACTAAAATTTTGGGCATAAAATTTGACAAATGGTTTTCCGAAGAAAAAGAATTGCGGAGCAAGGGAGAATTTAAAAAGACGCTGGAAATGCTGAAAGATAAAAATTTAACTTTTGAAAAAGATGGCGCAACATGGCTTAAAACATCGGAATACGAAGATGAAGAGGATAGAGTTTTGGTGCGTTCAACCGGCGACATAGGTTATTTTTTATCTGACATTGCTTATCATATTAATAAATTCAAGCGCGGTTTTGATAATGTAATAAATGTCTGGGGAGCTGACCATCAGGGCCATGTCAAAAGAATGCTGGCCGTAAAAAAAATGCTGGGATGGAAAGGCGGACTGGAAATTTTAATCTGTCAACTTGTCACTTTAAAAGAGGCAGGCGAGAGCAAAAAAATGTCCAAGCGCGCCGGCACCATTGTCTGGCTTAAAGATTTGATAAAAGAAGTGGGCGTTGATGTTGCCAAATGGTTTTGTTTGGAAAAATCTCTTTCAACGCACATGGAATTTGATATGTCATTGGCAAAAGAGCGCTCGGAGAAAAATCCTGTTTTTTATGTGCAGTACGCAAATGCGAGAATGGCAAGCATAATTAATAAGTCAGTTGTCAGTAGTCAGTTGTCAGTAGTCAGTATAAAAAATCTTAAACATCCTTCGGAAATCTCGCTTGTAAAAAAACTTATCCAGTACAAAGAGGTGATAGAGGATATTGCAAAAGATTATCAGGTTAATCGGCTTACAACTTACGCCTACGAACTTGCTTACGCATTTTCTGTTTTTTACCGCGACGTGCACGTGCTCGGTTCGGAAAATGAAAAAGAATTATTAAACTTAGTTGCTATTACCAAAAAAATTCTGCAGAATACACTTAATTTATTGGGTATTTCCACCCCGGATAAAATGTAAAAATTATGTTTGACTTTGCAAAAAAGGAAAAAGAGATTTTGGAGTTCTGGGCCAAGAACGGGATTTTTGAAAAGCTGAGAGAGAAAATTAAGGGCAAAGCGCCGTGGTCTTTTTTGGACGGCCCCATCACCGCCAATAATCCCATGGGTGTGCATCATGCCTGGGGCAGAACTTATAAGGATTTATTCCAGCGCTACAAGGCAATGCAAGGTTTTGACCAGCGCTTTCAGAATGGCTTTGACTGCCAGGGCCTTTGGGTTGAGGTTGAAGTGGAAAAGGAACTTGGCTTTAAATCAAAAAAGGACATTGAAAAATACGGCGTGGCGGAATTCGTGGAAAAATGCAAAGAACGGGTGAAAAAATATTCTGACGTTCAAACCCAGCAGTCAATTCGTTTGGGCCAGTGGATGGATTGGGAAAATTCATACTTCACAATGTCTGATGAAAATAATTACGCCATCTGGCACTTTTTAAAAGTCTGCAATGACAGAGGTTTGATTTACAAAGGCCATGATTCTGTGCCATGGTGTCCGCGATGCGAAACAGCCATTTCCCAGCACGAAATTTTAACAGAAGATTACAAAGAACTGACTCATGATTCCATAATAATAGAGCTTCCCATTATTGAGCGCGAAAATGAATTTCTTTTGGTTTGGACAACAACGCCGTGGACAATTCCGGCCAATATCGCGGTTGCGGTTGACGCGGATATAGATTACTCGCTTGTGAAGGGCGGAGAGACTGATGATAAGTTTTGGGTTGCCACTGCTTTGGTTGATAAAATTTTTCAAGGCAAAGTGGTTGAAGTTTTAAATACAGTTAAGGGTGAAAAATTACAAGATTTGCATTATAAAAGCGCTTTTGATACATTGCCCGCAGTTATAAAAGCGCACGAGGAAAATCCGGAAAAATTTCATTCTGTGATTATTACTGACCCATTATTGATGCCCATTAATATTGAAGAGGGAACTGGTTTGGTGCACACAGCTGTCAGCGCTGGAGAAGAAGATTTTAAATTGGGCAAAAAATTGGGTCTGCCAATGATACCGGTTATTGGTGACAATGCTGATTATCTTGAGGGGCTTGGAGAATTTTCCGGCAAGAACGCAAAAAATAATCCAGAAATAATTTTGGATTATATGAAAGACTGGGCGTTTTCTGTTTTTCCATACCAACATCGCTATCCAGCCTGCTGGAGGTGCAAAACAGAACTGGTATGGAAAGTGGCTGACGAGTGGTATATCAAAATGGATGAATTAAGAAGTTCTTTAACGAAAGTTGTTAAAAAAATAAAATGGTTGCCGGAATTCGGCCTGGACCGCGAACTGGACTGGCTCAAAAATATGCACGACTGGCTGATTTCCAAAAAGAACCGGTACTGGGGATTGGCTCTTCCAATTTTTGAATGCCAGTGCGGAAATTTTGAGGTTATTGGTTCAAAAGAAGAACTGGAGAAAAGGGCAATTGAAGGCTGGGAAGAATTTGCTTCGCCAGCTGGCGGACACAGCCCCCATAAGCCGTTTATAGACAAAGTAAAAATAAAATGTTCAAAATGCGGAGAAATTGTTTCGCGTATTGCAGATGTCGGTAATCCCTGGCTGGACGCGGGCATTGTGCCCTATTCAACAATAAAATATTTCAGCGATAAAAAATATTGGAGCCAATGGTTTCCGCCGGAATTTATTTGTGAATCATTCCCCGGACAATTTAAAAACTGGTTTTACTCTATTATTGTTATGAGTACGGTTTTGGAAAATGAATTGCCAGCAAAAACAATTTTTGGCTACGCCTCTGTGCGCGACGAAAAAGGTGAAGAAATGCACAAATCAAAAGGCAATACCATCTGGTTTGACGATGCAGTAGAAAAAGTCGGCGCTGACCCCATGCGCTGGGTGTACTCAAAACAAAACCCCGTTAATAATCTTAATTTTGGATGGAAAGTTATAGATGAGGCAAAAAGAAAATTACTTAATTTATTGAACAGCGTAACGTTTTTAAAAACTTATGCGGATTCGCCAGCCGGCGAACAATTTCCAACTTCCAATATTTTGGACAAATGGGTAATTGCCAGCTTGAATAAATTAGTTAAAAAGGTGAGTGAAAGTTTGGATAAATATGATGCCGCCTCTGCAAGTGAAGCAATAGAAAAATTTTTTGGCGATGATTTATCGTTGTGGTATATCAGGCGTTCACGTTCCAGATTCCAAAGGCCGGAAAACGAAGAAGAGAAAAAGGGAGCAACAGAAACGCTTTATTATGTTTTAATGACGCTCGCAAAATTAATCGCGCCGTTTATGCCGTTTCTGGCAGAAGAAATTTATCAGGAATTGGACGGTCAAAAAGAAAGCGTACATTTGGAAGATTGGCCGAAATATGATGAAAAATTAATAGACGAAGAATTATTGAATAAAATGGTTAAAGCAAGAGAAATTGTTTCTGTCGCGCTGGAAGAAAGGGCAAAAAACAAAATTGGAGTAAGGCAGGTATTAGGTAGTTTTGCCACAACAAACAGCGTTGGCGAAGATTTTGTCAAAATTATAAAAGATGAAATAAATGTCAAAGAGATAAAAATGGGTCAAAAAGAAAATAAACTTGATACGAATATTACGGAAGAATTGAAAAAAGAAGGAATGCTGCGTGAGCTCACGCGTAATGTTCAGGAATTGCGGAAAAAATCAGGTCTGACGCCCAAAGATAAAATAGAATTAATTATTGAAACAGACGAAAGCGGAAAATTTTTCGCAGAAAAATTTTCCGCGGAAATCAAATCACTCACCAACTCATCTGCAATTTCTTACAGCCAAGTTTCACGCGGAGAAGAAGTCAAGGTAGACAGTCTTTCATTCAAAATAGAAATAAAAAAGTAAAATGAAATTATACTTCATAGTATGAAGACAATATCCTGCTATCGCCGAAAAGTGTCTCATATTTAATAATATAATTTTTAATTTAAATTAAAATATCTCTTTATTTTATATTTGTTGTTTATATTGGAAGTTTCAAAATAAACAATATGTTTCTTAATTTCAAATATTTCTGAAATAAAATCAATTTCGTCACTACATGCGAACGGAAATATAAACAAACTTTTTTGAAACGGATAAAAACCTAAATCCCTCAGTTTTTCACGAAATGCTTCTCGGGCTTTCTTTCTTTTTTCTGGAATATCAAAAGATACTATTCTCCATTTACCATCCCATTTTTCCGGTATTTTAATTTGAAGTTCATCAATATTATATTCAAGAAGACGTTTTTTACCCCTTTCAGTAATTTGAATTGTTATTTTGTCATTTTTCTCTTTTTTAATTTCTATCAATTTTTGTTTTTTCATCCTGTTTAAAGCACGGCCAACACTTTTGGGTTTATATTTCTTTTTACTCAAACCAAACAATTCCAACATTTGAAAAGAATTGGGTGCGATTGCGGCTATTGTAAAAATGCCTGCTATACCAATGGTTGCTAAAATGCACTTTGAAATAGTTTTCATGTCAACATTATAACATAATATTGGAGACAAAAATATGCTATCGCCAAAAAATGTCTCCAGTTCAAAATTTTATTTTTTGTTTTAATTTGTTTTATTACGCAGTTTATGATATTTTTTAAATATGCAAAAAAGAGTTTTTATAATTCACGGTTGGGATGGTTATCCAGAAGAGGGATGGTTCCCTTGGCTTAAAAAAGAATTGGAACAAAGGGGTTTTGAGGTTTTTGTTCCGGCTATGCCCAACCCCAGCGAGCCCAAAATCGAAGAATGGATTCCATTTATCGCAAGCATAGTCGGCGAGTCCGATGAAAATACTTATTTTGTAGGACATAGTATTGGTTGTCAAGCAATAATCAGATATTTACAGACATTGCCAGATGGTGCCAAAATCGGCGGCGCGGTTTTTGTTGCCGGATGGTACAATTTGCGAAATTTAAAAACTGATGAGGAAAAAATAATTGCCGGACCATGGGTAAACGAGCCGCGAAATGACAAAAAAATTCGTGAAGTAGTTAATAAAGCTGTGGCAATTTTTTCCGATAACGACCCATTTGTAATACCAGAAAACCAAGAATCTTGGAAAGAACGGGTGGGCGCAAAAATAATCATTGAACACAATAAGGGGCATTTCAGCGGAAGCGACAATGTGACAGAATTGTCGTCGGCATTAAATTCCATTTTAAGTTTTTAATATGTCCTACCGCGTTTACACCACAGAAGGGATTATTTTGACCAAAAAGGATTTTGGCGAGGCGGACAGGTTATATTTTATTTTTACTGAGGAATTCGGCATGGTTAAGGCAGTTGCCCAAGGCGTGAGATATCTTAAATCCAAACTTCGTTTTAATCTTGATCTTTTTTCTTTTTGCAATTTTTCTCTTGTCAAAACAAAAGACAGCTGGAGGATTATTGATGCCATAGAAAAAGAAAAAAACAAAGAATTTATAAACAACGCGGAAAAATTAAATACTTTTACCAATATTGCCTCTCTTATGATACGCATGATAAAAGGCGAAGAAAAGAATGATTTTATTTGGCAAGAACTGGCCAGTTTTTTAAAAGGGTCAGTTGAGAAAGGCGCCGAAGTTTTTTTTATTGCAAAAATTCTAAAGAATCTTGGATACCTTACTGATGAAAACTTGCCCAAAAAACAGCTTGTTATTGCCATTAATGAGGCAATAAAAGAAAGTATGTTATAATAAAAACATGCAAGACGATTTTAAAAAAGACGGGCTGGAAAATTTAAAGAAACGTCTTTACAGAAAGGATGAGGAAATTGACGACACCAAAGAACGGGTGGAATTTAACAGGAGCCGGATCGATGGTCCGTCATTGTATTGGCAAAATAAAATGCAGTCCCAAGGAAAACCAAAACTTAAAAAATTTTTTATCTGGATGAGTATAACCATGATTCTTGTTTTTGCCGGTGTCGCCGCGTATTTTTTACTGTCTGGTTCAAATATTATTTCTTCCAAAAATATTAATTTAGAAATAACCGGCCCCAGCTACATAGATGCCGGCAGTCCTGTTATTTTGAATATATTTGTTGAAAATAAAAATCAGGCTGACCTGGAAACCGCCGACCTAATTTTAAATTTTCCAGAAAATTCTTTTTCTCCTGATGGGTCTCCCCTTGAACGCACCAGAATTTCTTTGGGCAAGATAAAGAGTGGAGAATCAATGAACAAAACCATTAATCTGATTTTATTTGGGCTGGAAAACGAAGATAAAAAAATATCCGGCTCTTTGGAATACCGTCTTGCACAATCCAACGCAATTTTCGCAAAAGATGTTGATTACACGGTAAAAATTTTGCGGCCGGCGATAGGTCTTTCCATTGCCATGCCCGGAGAGATAAATGCAAGACAGGAAATAGAATTAAGTGTGGATGCGGTTTCCAATTCGGAATCAATAGTCAAAAATGTTTTTCTTTCAATGTCTTATCCGCCCGGCTTCCAGTTTGCAAGCTCAGATCCGATGCCCAGTTCCGGTCAAAACCAGTGGTCTTTGGGAGATTTTGCCTCTCTTCAAAAAAAGACAATAACTATTAAGGGTTTAATAGAGGGACAGGATACCGAAGAAAAAACTTTTAATGCCTCAGTTGGAATTCTTGGCGAAAACGGCGCAATAATACCATACGGAACTTCCTTTAGTTCAGCAGTGATAAGAAAAAACCCTTTGGCGCTGACCATGTTTATTAACGGAGACGATGTGCAAAAAAATATTCTGAAGGCGGGAGGCACGGTGCGGACGGTTTTAAGATGGCAAAACAATTCTTCTTCTCCGATAAGAGATGTTGTCATTGAGTTGGCTCTAAATGGTTCGGCAATTGACGGAAATTCTCTATCGGTAAGCAAGGGTAATTACAGACCATCGGACCAAAAACTTGTGTGGAATTCTTCTACCCTGGGTGAGCTTGCTTATATCGGCGTAGGCCAGTCAGGAGAGGCACAGTTCAGTTTTTCCATAAAAAATGTTTTGCCGATTGTTTCTGAAAATGATAAAAATTTTTCTGTCAGTATTGACGCTCAAATTTCCGGCAACAGCACTAATGAACAGTCGCAGAATTTTGTAGTCTCTACCGAGACAAAAAAAATTATAAATATATTATCAGGATTAAACATAGAACCTTCCATTTTTTACCGTTCAGGGCCATTTAAAAATACAGGACCTCTTCCTCCAAAAATCAACAGCGAAACAACCTATACTGTAAATTTATCTTTGTCCGGCAATTCCAATGACCTTTCCGGCGTAAAAATAAAAGTACCGTTGTTGCCTTATGTGAGATGGCTTAATTCATTTTCCCCTTCGGGAGAGAATTTATCGTTTAACGACAGAGATGGCACGGTTGTTTGGACAATAGATAAATTGTTGTCGGGCACAGGAATCATTTCTCCTAAGAAAGAAGTTTCTTTCCAAATTGGTTTTACACCCAGTGTCAGTCAAGAAAATTCTTCTCCAATATTAGTTGGCGATGGAGAGGTCAGCGCCTTTGACGATTTTATAAAGGATTATTTTAATGCAACAATACATTCACTAAATACGGTTTTGAGCAGTGACCAGGGATTTAAATCAAGCGAGGGTCATGTGGTAAAATAGATTTATGGAAAATCCAAATGGACAAAGTAAAATGGAAAAAATAATATCGCTTTGCAAACGCCGGGGGTTTGTCTTTCCCGGTTCGGAGATTTACGGCGGATTGGCGGGCACATGGGATTACGGACCATACGGTTCAGAATTGAGCCACAACATAAAAGAGTTGTGGTGGAAACATTTTGTCAAAGAAAGAGATGATATGTTTGGTATTACAAGCGCGACATTAATGCCTGAGGCAGTCTGGAAAGCAAGCGGACATTTGGAAAATTTTACTGATCCACTGGGAGATGAAAAATTCAATACAATGTTTAAATTAAAGGCAGGGGCGCTGAAGGATGAGACAGCCATGGCTTATTTGCGGCCGGAACTTGCCCAGGGAATGTTTGTCAATTTTAAAAATGTTTTGGATACCATGCACCCGAAACTTCCCTTTGGCTTGGCGCAGATCGGCAGGGCATACAGAAATGAAATTGCTCCGAGAGATTTTCTTTTCCGCGTGCGAGAGTTTGATTTAATGGAATTTGAATATTTTGTTCGCGAGAAAGAGTGGGAAAAATATTTTGAGATGTGGAAAGAATCAATGTGGAATTGGATAGAGAGAGTGAGTATTGATAAAAAAAGTGTTCACGAATCGGAAGTTCCCCCGGAAGAACGCGCCCATTATTCAAAACGTACAATTGATTTTGAATTTGATTTTCCGTTCGGTAAAAAAGAATTATATGGATTGGCCTATAGAACGGATTATGATTTGAAGGCGCATAAATTGAAATATTTTGACGAAGATACAAAAGAAACTTTTATTCCTCATGTCATTGAACCGACATTCGGCCACGGCAGAACAATGCTTGCGGTTTTACTTTCTAGCTACAAAGAAGACGGCGATAGAGTTTATTTAGCCTTAAAACCGGAAATAGCGCCGGTTAAAGTTGCGGTTTTTCCGCTTTTACGCAATAAACCCGAGCTTGTGGATAAGGCCAGAGAAGTTTATAGCAATCTTAAAAAAGAATTTGGCGCGGTTGAATTTGACGACCGCGGAAATATCGGCAAACGTTATTATTCGCAGGACGAAATCGGTACGCCCTATTGCATCACTATTGATTTTGAAACCCTGGAAAACGACATTGTCACCGTCCGCGACCGCGACACAGCAAAACAGGAAAGAGTGAAGGTGACAGACCTTAAAAAAATTCTTGAAGAAAAGTTGAAATAAAACAGCTTTTATTCTATTATTCTCCCATGATTAAACTTGAAAAAAGGACTTTGGCCAACGGCTTAAAGGTTATTGTTTCGCCCATGGAAAATACCGAGACCGTGACAATTTTGGTTTTGGTTGGTGTTGGCTCCAGATTTGAGACAAAAAATATTAACGGTATTTCGCATTTTCTGGAGCATTTATTTTTTAAGGGCACAAAAAACCGGCCCAATCCCGGTGACGTTCACAAAGAATTGGACAGAATCGGCGCCATGCATAATGCTTTCACTGGCAAAGAAAATACCGGTTTTTGGGTGAAATCTTCGGCCAAAGATTTTGACACAAGCCTGGATATTGTTTCTGATATTTTATTGGAACCTTTGTTTAAGCAAGAAGAGATAGAAAAAGAGAGGGGAGTTATTTTGCAGGAAATCAGCATGTATGAGGATGACCCGCGCAGACGCATCATGGATATTTTGGAAAATGTTCTTTACGGCGACCAGCCCATCGGCTGGGATATAATCGGTTCCAAAGAAAACGTCAGAGCAATAAAAAGAAATGATATTGTAAATTACAAAGACAAAAATTATCTTAGCCAGAATATGATTGTGGTTGTTGCGGGCAATATCAATCCACAGACAACGTTTAAAAAAGTGGAAAAAATTTTCAGCCAGATTAAGAAAGGGAAAGTCAGAAAACCATCTTTGACAAAAGAATTGCAGAAATTTCCGCAATTTAAAATCATCTCAAAAGATTCCGACCAGACGCATTTGGCAATGGCTGTCAGAGCATACGATATGTTTGACGAAAAAAGATATGGATTAAATCTTTTGTCTGTAGTTTTGGGCGGAAATACTTCATCCCGCCTTTTTACAGAGATAAGAGAAAAACTTGGCCTTGCTTATTATGTTTTCAGCTGGGGGGACCAGTCCACTGACTGCGGATACTTAGGCATGGCAGCCGGCATACCGCACGAAAAACTTTTGGATGTTATAAAAAAAATAAGCGAGATATTGTCTGATATAAAGAAAAATGGCATTAATAAAAAAGATTTGGATTTTGCCAAAGGTTTTTTAAGGGGCCAGACCGCGCTCAGATTTGAGACATCAGACGAAATCGCCTTTTTCATTGCCGGTCAGGAATTGTTCTACAAAAAAATTATGCAGCCGGAAGAGGTGTTAAAAAAAGTTGAAAAAGTCAGCCAAAGTGATATTGTTAAAATAGCGAATGAGGTATTCAGACCAGGGAATTTAAACCTCGCTGCCATCGGGCAGAAACACAATGATAAAGAAATTAAAAAATGGATGAAAAAAATATTACAATAAAAATAAGCACAAGTACAATTATCAAGGCAGTTTTGGTTGTTTTGTCTGTTATTGTTTTATATGCCATAAGGGATATTTTGGCAGTCGTTTTGTTGTCTGTGGTTATTGCTTCATCGGTGGAACCGGCGGCGATATGGTTTCAAAAAAGAAAAATTCCCAGGACCGTTGCGGTAATTTTTATTTATCTTTCTACCTTTGCCGTATTGGGAATATTGTTTTATTTTATTATTCCCACTGTTTTTGGAGAATTCTCATCTTTTTCCGGAACTATAATAAATTATTTTCAAAAGCCGGAGCAGGCCAGTCTGTTGAAGGGACTTTTTGTGGGGCTTCCGGCATCCGTTTCCCAGCTTTTGCAGACATTTTCCGTAAGCGTTTCCAATTACATCAGTAGTTTTACGGGCGGATTTTTTAGCACTGCAAGCCGCATCTTCGGCGGGGCAATATCTTTTATTTTAGTTATTGTTTTGTCTTTTTATCTTTCCGTTCAGGAAAAAGGTATTGAAAAATTTTTGCGGATAATTTTTCCGCTTCGCTACGAAGAATATGTTTTTGATTTATGGATAAGAGTAAGAAGAAAACTTGGTTTTTGGATGCAGGGGCAGATTCTTTTGGCAACAATTATCGGAGTTTTGACTTATTTGGGCCTTACAATTTTGGGGATAGAATATGCCTTGACCTTTGCGCTTTTGGCCGGATTTTTTGAAATAATTCCTATTTTTGGTCCCATTCTTGCCTCTATTCCGCCGATTATGGTCGGATTTTCTCAGAGTCCATTTTTGGCGCTCAAGGTAGCGATTTTGTACATTATAGTTCAACAGTTTGAAAATCATTTGATTTATCCTTTAGTTGTGAGAAAGATTGTGGGAATTCCTCCAGTAATGAGTATTTTGGCTTTGATCATCGGCTGGGAGCTGGGAGGTTTTATGGGTTTGCTTTTGTCAGTACCGTTGGTGACAGCACTGGTTGAAATTTTGGACGATATGGATAAACGCAGGAGAACGAAATGACGCCGGCGCTTTTTGATATTCACTCGCATTTAAATTTCTCTGATTTTAATGATGACAGGGAAAATGTCATCAAACGCATGTTTGACGCCGGCGTATGGACAATAAATGTCGGCGCTGATTTTGATAGTTCTAAAAAGGCAGTGGAACTTGCTGAAAAATATAAAGATGGAATTTATGCAACTGTTGGTGTGCATCCAGATGAAATAAAAAATTTTAATATTGTGGAATTGAAAAAATTAGCGGTACATCCAAAGGTCGTGGCAATAGGCGAATGCGGAATAGATATAAAAGATAAAAATGCAAATATAAAAATGCAAAGTGATTTATTTATTCAGCAGATTGAACTGGCGAAAGAATTAGATAAACCACTGATGATTCACTGTCGTAATGCGCATGGAGAAATTTTAGAAATCTTAAAAGAATATAAACATTACGGCAATATACATTTTTTTTCCGGAAACTGGGAAGAGGCACAAAAATATTTTGATTTGGGATTTACTATTTCTTTTACAGGAGTTATCACTTTTGCTCGTGATTACGATGAAGTAATCAGTAAAGTGCCATTAGAAAAAATTATGATAGAAACCGATGCGCCGTTTGTGGCGCCTGTTCCATATCGCGGCAAACGCAACGAACCTGCGTATGTAATAGAAGTGGCCAAAAGAATAGCGGAAATAAAGGGTATAACTTACGAAGAAGTCACAAGAGCCACCACTGAAAACGCTTTAAAATTATTTAAGATAGTTTAAAATTTCTTTTTTCTTTTCTTCTAAAATTTCTTTTCTTTTTGCTTCTATTACTAATTTTATGAGCGGTTCGGTGTGAGATGGACGGATGTTAAACCACCAGTTGGAAAATTCAACAGTCAGGCCGTCCATTTCATTCTGACTTCCGTTTTTATATTTTTCTTTTAAAATTTTGAGTTTCAAGTTCCATATTTCAGGTTTTAAGATTTTCATATCTATCACTCCGGAATGAAAATATTTTTGAAATGGAATAGCCAGTTCAAAAAGTTTTTTGCCAGTTTTCTTTTTTGCGTCCTCCAAAATTTTTAGCGCAAAAAGAGGGGATTCGCAGTAACTGAATTTTTTAAAATAATAATGGCCGGTTATTTCCATTCCAAAGACAGCTCTTTTTTTTCTCATCAGCTCTTTTATATTATAGTGTCCGACCCGGCCGGGTATAACAACCACTCCCTTGTTTCTTAAAAATTCCGGTATAGCCTTTGAACAGCGCAAATCATAAACAACAGCATCTTTCTTTTTTGCCAATGCATCCGCCAAAATTCCGCCGACAATATCAGGCCTTATTTCTTTGCCTTTTTCATCTTGTATAAAAACTCTGTCTTGGTCCGTATCAAACCGAGCTTTTATTTTGGGCATGGCTGCGTTTTCGCTTCCCAAAGCAGCCTTAATATATTCTTTTTTTATATTAAATTTTTTAACTTTGCCTTTTTGCAATTTCATAAATTTTTTGAAGTGATTTCCCGCCGATTGGCTCGGCGTTTTTTTTCATTAATTTTATGCCGTTGTAATTTAAGGGATTGTGCGAGGCGGTTATCATTATTCCGGCATTTGCTTTTAGAAAACAACAGGCAAAATTAAGCTCAGGCGTGGTAACCATTCCCACGTCAATAGCGTCAATGCCAGCCTCTGTAAGCCCGTTTAAGGCTCCCTGAGCCAGTTTAAGAGAGCTTTGCCTATTGTCTCTTCCAAGCACTATTTTCCCTCCGCCAGTTGGCGGATTTAGCCCCAAAAAACTGACTAATGCCTTGGCCACTGAATATGCAGTTTTTTCATTAATCTCTTGGGGATATTTGCCCCGAATGTCATATTCTTTAAAAATAGACGGGTTTATACTCATGCTTGTATTTTAACATATTTATGATAAAATGATTAAAAGGCCAAAATTATTAATTAAAATGTAAATTAATATGTTCGAAAAATTTTTCGGGGACAAAAAAGAAATAAAAAAGGGTGAAGAATCACCCAATCCGTTTGCAGAATCGAATAATAGAGAAATTAAAGAAAAAATAGATTATATGCAGAAAGAAGGATTTACTAAATTAAGAAGAGATATAGAAGATAAATATATCGCCCTTGAAGATATGGCTAAAAAACGGGACTTAGAAGGTATTAAAGCACTTGTATCACAGATTGAAGAATTAAAAGAATCTTTACAGAGGTGGGAACGCTTTATTAAGCTTTCTCCAGAGGAACAATTAAGAGAACGCGACAAAGCAAATTATTGGTGATTAATTTAAAATAGATGGAAAAAGAGGCGAAATTATATGAAATCGGATACCTTTTGAATCCTCTTATTCCCGAGGATAAGCTTGATGATGAAATTTCTTCATTGCGAAAGAAAATAGAGGATAAAAAAGGTTTTATAATGAACGAGGCAAGGCCGAAGATGCAGAGATTGGCCTATCCGATTAAAAAAAACGAGGCAGCCTTTTTCGGCTGGATTAAATTTATGATTGAGCCGTCTGCGCTTTTAGAATTTAAAAAAACGCTTGAAGGCCAGTCAGCTGATGCGGAAAAAATAATCCGTTTTTTGATAATTAAGGCGGTTAAAGAATCAATGATTCCAAAACCAGCCAAGAGAATTATTCGCAAGAAGAAAGAAGTTTTGCCTGGTACAACTGAAAGACCGGAAATAAAAATAGAAGAAATAGACAAAAAAATAGAAGAATTATTAGAAGCTCAATAAATATATGAATTTAAACAAAGTTTTTATCATGGGCAATTTGACAAGGGATCCGGAACTGCGCTCTCTGCCGTCCGGGGCCTCGGTGACATCTTTCGGCGTTGCCACAAACCGCGTCTGGAAAAATCAGCAAGGCGAAAAACAAGAGGATGTGCAGTTTCATAATGTGGTTGTTTTCGGCAAACAGGCTGATACCGTGGCGCAGTATTTAAAAAAGGGAGCGTCTGTTTTTATAGAAGGAAGAATGCAGACAAGGACTTGGGACGCTCAGGATGGCACAAAAAGAAACAAAACAGAGATTGTGGCTGAGAGAGTGCAGTTTGGGCCGAGAAGAGCCACTAGCCCTGGCTCTGGCGCGGATGGCGCCGGAGGCGCTGGTCAAGAACAGCCCGCAGCCAAAAAAGCAGAAGAGCTGGAAACGATTCAATACCCGGAAGAAGATATTAATCCAGAAGAAATTCCATTCTAAATATGACCCAGTGTTATTTTTGTACAAACAATATAAAAGAAATTGATTATAAAGAGACAGAAGTTCTTAAGAAATTTTTGGACCAGCAGGCAAAAATTTTACCCAAAAAAAGGACAAGTACCTGCGCCAAACATCAGCGCAAACTCACCCGCGCCATCAAAAACGCCCGTATCCTGGCGCTGTTGCCATTCGTTAGCCATTAAAAATTAAATCTTTTTTCCGTAAACTTTTTTTAGGATTTCAATATCTTTTTTGCTTTCTTTAAGGAGTTTTTTATTTTTTTCTTCCATGCTTATGAGTACAGATACCCCGGAATTATCACCAACTGTTTTTTCGTATTTTTCTCTCAGGGAGGCGAAATCTTTAATGAAGCAGTTTCCGCCGGCACCCCTGCCATTTTTATGGACAGGCGAGGAATATCTGTTGGGAATAAACGGGTCTGCCCTAAGCGCCTCGTTTATATTTTCCCATTTTGCTCCGAGTTTGCTTGCCAAGTCATACATTAAATTAAAAAAGATTATTTGGGTGTATCCGCTGCAGTTGTGGCAGTATTTTATAAGTTCCGCCTCTTCACTTGTGACTATTGTTTTGAATGGAGCCTTGGGCAGTATGGAAAGAATTAATTTCGCTGCCTTTTTGTGTTTGTCTGTGTTATTTGTAATGCCGATGATGTTTGTAAACGGATGAGTAGCGTCATAGGCAGCAGTTTTTTCGCTTAGGAATTCCGGAGAATGCATGATAATTCTGTCGGGAAATTCTTTTTGAAGAATTTTTGTCAGTCCGGGAAATATTGTTGATTTTAAAACGACAATTGAACCGGTTTTTGTCAGGGGCAGTACTTTTCTTATGATGCTTGTGTCGTAGCCCTTGGTTGTTGTCGGCGTTGGAACAGCTATAAATACAATGTCGCATTTTTTTATTTTTTCCAGATTAGAAGAATATGGCTGTTCTTTGGCATAGCGCGTTACTTTATATCCGCGGGTTTCAAAATCATCAGCATAATTTTTACCGATATATCCCTGGCCTATAAATCCAATATTGATTTTTTTTGACATATTTTTGGACTCACCGGGAGTCGGACCCGGACGCAGTCCTAACTTTTTTCCAATTGATCTATAGCTTTTATTTTTTGCTGGACCTGCTCTCGTGGTTTCAAAATAGACAGCGATTGGTTAAGAAAATCATCAAATGAAATCCCCGGATTTTTTGAAATGTATTGGGAAACTAAAGAAACATATTCAGAAACTTTTGGATCGCTTCTACGCCTTTCAAGATCGGGGTGCATCCCAATTTTCTCGCTAATAACTCTTGGGTCGCGCGTCAGCTCCAACATTGGAGACAAAAACCCCCATACTTCTTGAAGTTTTTCTCTTACTTTTCTTTCTGTTTCCTCAATTTCTCTCTTTAGAGCTTCTCGCAACATTCCAAAATCTTTTTCTTGTAGATTTGGTCTCAATTTATGTAAATCGGTCAGGTCGTATGGACGATTTGAATGTAATTTATGATAAGCAACAATTGCCGGCTGTGAAAGGTTAATTTTTTTGCCATTAGGAAGTTCTTTTTTGATTGGTTCAAAAAATTCTTTTGGTAAAGTTGTGCCACTATAATTAATAATTGTATTTCCTTTGGAGTCTTTACTGTGAATATGTAAATCTACAAAATTAAAAGGGTCGGAAGTTTCTCTTTGTATTTTCCCGCCTGGACCAACTTTGCAAATAGATAAATCAGGTCTATCTAGAGTTAAGAGTTCTTCTACTTTTGCCCGTTTCATTAATCCCTTGTCTTTTTCTTCATAATTTATAAAAATGCCAAATCCCTGCCCAGACAATAATTCTTCTAATTTTGCCAAATCTTCCCTAAAAACACTCATATCTAAATCTTTGTGGTCACGTATGAGTTTATCTTTATACAACGAAATATTGGTAGCACCATCAAGATACCACTGAAAATCTGCGTTCTCAAAAATTTCCGATACGCGCTCAATTCTTTTTTCAAATTTTTCTTTTTGCTCCGGCGTTGGTTCTTTATATTCCCCAACTTCATCTATTTCACCGCCCCGAAACTCGCCCCAAAAGGGACGTTCCTCAATGTGCTGGCTGTTTGGAACACCTGTTTCTTTTTGGTTGTTTGCCACCGCAAACATTTTGCTTTCAAAATTTTCCATAATTATTTCATAATTTTATACGGGACAAGTTACCAATTTGGACCTAGCCAGAATCGGACTGGCGTCTCGGCAATGCGAATGCCGTGTCATACCACTAGACCATAGGCCCACCAGTTATACTCTTTCCACGTACTGTCTTGTTTCGGTGTTAATACGGATGATGTCGCCTTCGTTTATAAAGAGTGGGACGTTGATGGAGGCGCCTGTTTCTAGTTTTACTTGTTTTGTTCCACCTTGGGCAGTGTTGCCTTTTGTTGACGGCGGAGCTTCCACAACTTTTAATTCCACTTTCACGGGCAGTTTGATGCCGATCATTTTCTCTCCCCCGCCTGCATCGCTATGCGAAGCATTGCGGGCAGGGAACATCACTGCGTCAACAAGAGAATTAGTTTTCATAAAATCAGCATAATTTTCTACAAGCAAAGCATCTATTTTGAATCTGGTCGCCGGATTATTTTCCTCGCAGAACCAAAATTCACCGCGATTACTGTAAAGATATTTTATTGGTTTTGTCTCTATTTCCGCCTCTTCAAATTTGTCGCTGGGTTGGAAGGTTTTTTCTATTGTTTTAGCGGTAACAAGATTTTTTATTTTTGTCTGCACTACGGGTTTTCTCTGCTGCATGCGCAAAAAATTAAATTCCACCACAACATATGGCTGTCCCTCAAACACAATATATGTTCCTGGTTTGATTTCATTGTAGCTTAACATTTCTTAAATATACTATATAATTAAGAAACCAATGTCAAAGATTAATAGTTTTAATTATATAATATGGACAATAACAAAGATGAGGAGATTTTAACTCTTTCGTTGGAAAAACCGTCAGCCTTTGAAATGCTGGTTGACAGATATCAGGACGGATTCTTGAGGACAGCGACAAGAATTATTAATCAGAGAGAGGAAGCTGAAGATATCGTTCAGGAAGTTTTTACCAAAATTTATTTAAACGCCAAAAAATTTAGGGAAGTGGAGGGAGGAAGTTTTAAAAGCTGGGCTTATAAAATTCTTGTCAATACTTCCCTTACGCATTACAAAAAACAAAAAAAGATACGGGAAAATTTCAAAGAATTAGGTCCGGAATTTTACGAGGTTGTGGCTGACACCAAAGAAAAAAACATTGAAGAAGAGTCTGATATGAGGCTGGCAGTGGAAAGGGCTTTATTGGAAATGCCCAAAAACCTGCAGACCGTCCTGCGCAAATATTATTTGGAAGATATGTCGCAGAAGGACATTGCAGGAAAAGAAAGGGTTTCCATTACTGCTGTCAAAATGCGTCTTTTCCGCGCAAAGAAGATGTTTAAAATTTTTTTTAAAAATAACAATTATCAGTATTAATTATCAATAATATTATTAGTAACATTTTTTATGGAATATAATCATAATACTTTAATTTTTAAAAAAAGAATAATGAGAAGGATTTACTTTGTCTGGTTTTTGAGGAGACTGATTAGTCCTTTCATGATAAAGATTGCTGTTCCTGTTGTACTTTTGTCGCTCGCCAATTATCACATACACTTCTTTAATGTCTTTAAAAATGCTATTGATTCCTCATCTTCTTTTTATGATGTCCCTAAATTCTTTTTTAATAGTTTTTTAGCCACAGAAATATTAGACCAAATCATGGTTTTAGGTTTAGTTTTTCTTGTTGGTGCTATTGTTTGGGATATTTTTAAAAAGAGGATTCCTTTTCTTCTTTTATCTCGTTAATTCTTTTATTTTCTTTACTATTTCTTGAGTTATTTTTGGATTCTCCTTAAGAAAAATTCTGGCGGCATCGTAGCCTCTACCGAGAGATGTTTTGTCATAAGAATATGATGCGCCTGATTTTTTTATCACACCGCATTTTTCTCCAAGAATCAAAATATCTCCGGTATAAGAAATTCCTTCGTTATAAATAATGTCAAATTCTGCTGTTCTAAATGGCGGGGCCACTTTGTTTTTGACAATTTTTGCGCGCACTCTGTTGCCGATAACTTCCTCGCCCTTTTTAATCTGGGCTGCCCTTCTCACTTCTATTCGGACTGAAGAATAAAATTTTAGCGCCTTTCCGCCGGTCGTTGTTTCCGGGTTGCCAAATACTATGCCAATCTGCATTCTTATTTGGTTGATAAAAATAACCACGGTTTTTGTTTTGGCTACAATGGCCGTGAGTTTTCTCAACGCCTGAGACATTAATCTCGCCTGCAAACCCATATGTGAAGCGCCCATTTCTCCTTCTATTTCCGCCTTGGGAGTAAGAGCAGCAACAGAATCAATTACAACCACATCTATTCCATTGGAACGCACCAGGCTTTCGGTTATTTCCAATGCCTGCTCCCCGGTGTCTGGCTGTGAGATTAAAAGGTCGTCTACTTTTACGCCAAGTTTTTTTGCGTAATCCGGGTCAAGGGCGTGTTCCGCGTCAACAAAAGCGCAAACTCCGCCCTTTTTCTGCGCCTCGCTCACGATGTGCAAAGCCAAAGTTGTTTTACCCGATGATTCCGGACCGTAAATTTCAATCACCCTTCCTCTGGGCACTCCGCCGACGCCTAAAGCAATATCCAAGCTTAAAGAACCGGTGGGTATTGTATCAACATCAACCTTGGCAGCCTCTCCCAATTTCATTATTGAACCATCACCATATTTTGATTTAATGTCATGAATGGCGTTTTCAACTCCTATACGTCCCTCTTCTTTTTTGTCTTTTGTTTTAATCATATATAAGATGCAAATATGCTAATAATATGCTAATTTTATTCTCTTTTAATAATTTTTCAACCGCATCGGCGTACTGCTTTTCATTCAAAAATCTTCCTAGTTCATTATGCACCTTAAACAAAATTCCGTTTATTTCATAAGATAATTCCGGCAAAACTAACTTACTATTCGCAATTTGCATAATTGGCATTAAATTTGCTGATTAGCATCACGCCTCTCTCTTTCCTCAACAAATTTTATTATCTCCTCACGGGTCATTTCTTTTGGCCACAGTAGATTACCATCAAAATCATAAATCGGAACAATAAGTTCTGGTTTTGAAGAATAAATATCTTTTTGCATACTTGCCAGAAATCTGGCTCTTTGTAGATACTTAGTATGATCTTCTTCTTTGGTCCTATTTATCTTGTCTGTTTCATAACCAAATTTTTTGCTTCTCTCATCTTTTTCTTGTTCGGTTTCAGGTCTGCTCAACGCCACCGCCATACCTAAGAAATTACGGGGTTGTACCCTACCTTTCAAGGCAAAACCATATTCGGTTACTGGCATAAGCTTTCCATCTTCGCTAACATAGCCACCTCCTCCTTGACGCCAAAATTTGTGTTCCGCTGATTTACTAAATTCCCGTAAGAAACTACTCCCTGGGGTTAAAGCTTCTCTTACTGACTTTTCATCGCTAATCCCTTGAGTAATTAATTCCCTTATCAATATATTAGTTAGTTCTCTGCTATCTGAAAAAAAATGGTTAAGTGGAATTTCTGACGTTTTTCCAACATTTCCTGTTACACCGTTCGGATGTTTAGTTTTTTTACCTGCCATACTTCTTTTTATATTATCAATTTCTTGTTGAGTAATAGGTGGAGCGTCTTCTTTGTATTTTGATATATCAAAGATTATTGATATTTTATCGTTATCAAAACCTCCATAAGACGGATGCATGTCTTGTATCTTTTCTCCGACAAACGAACTCCTGCCAATCACATTAAAATAAACAGCAGGTTCGGCGCGAGATTTAAGCAAAGAAGCATATTTTGCTCGTGCCTCGTCTGCAAGTTCCTCACCCATCGCATGTTTATAAATACCCAAAACACCATTTTGCAGAGCTGATTTGACTGATTCTAAATTTCTCCCATCTTTTTCCCAATCATATTCTAATTGTATTTTATTATCTTCCTCTGGGTCTGTGTGACCGCCAATCCTTTGCATTTCATTCAGTTTATCGCGAGAAAACGGGCTTGATTTAAGATAAACCAAAAATGCAGTGTCAGTAGCCAAAATATCTTGTACTTTTTCCATTACTTCTTTCAAAACTTCCGGTTTTAATTCTTGCGATTCTGGATTTTCTGTAAGATTATTATTTTTTGGTTCTGGTTTTTCAAACATATCTATTCGCAATTTGCTGATTCGCATTAAATTCGCCCGCCTACAACGCTTAATGCGTAGCATTTGCGGGCAGACATATTGGCATCATTTCAGTACCACTTCTAATAATTTATTTATTTCTCTGCCGAATTTGTCTTTTGCGCTCACCTCTATTATATTATTTCCCTTTGCCAGTAAAATATTTTCTTTGAAATCTCCGTTTGTGTCTGTAAAAATTTGCCGGCCGTTGAGGTAGAGAAGGGAGATATTGCTGGCTTTGCCCTTTATCTCTATATCTGATTTTTCAAGTTCAGTTCCCTTTGCGGGCGAGACCAGTTCTATTTTTGGTCCGGTTAAAAAACACTTTGCTTCATAAAAACCATAACCAGCAAATATAATTATGAGGACAGTTATAATAATGGCTCTTGTTAAAATTTGTTGTTTTGTGGTCATATTAATTCTTCTTGTTCTAAATCTTCTTTTCTCTGTTCTGAATCAACGTCTTTAACGAGCACTTCTCTTGGTTTGGCGCCCTCTCCTGGTCCAACAACTCCTCGTTCCTCAAGAATATCTATAAGTCTTGCTGCCCTGGCGTAGCCAATTTTAAATCTCCTTTGAAGATAAGAAGAAGAGGCCTTGCCTGTTTTGATTACCATATCTTTTGCATCTTCATAAAGCTCGTCATCGTCTTCAGCTGATGATTTCTCAAAATTAATGTCAAATAAATTATGGCCAGCCCCTGGCTCGGTTTTTTCTTCGCTGATATCTTGAACAGAAAGATCAGGCGCGACGCCTTCTTCAATCAATTCTCCCAGGTCAATATTTTTATATTGGTCAGCTATGTATTTTACAACCTGTTTAATTTCTTTTTCAGATATCATTGATCCCTGAAGCCGTCTTGGCTTGGCAGTATCACCGGCCAGATAAAGCATATCTCCGCTCCCCAAAAGTTTTTCTGCACCAGCCATGTCCAAAATTGTTCTGGAATCAATTTGCGAGGCAACCTGCATAGCCACCCTGCTTGTGATATTGGCCTTGATAAGCCCGGTGATAACTTCAACAGAAGGCCTTTGAGTGGAAACAACAATGTGAATACCGACAGCTCTGGACATTTGGGCCAGCCGGACAATAGAGGCCTCCATTTCCCGCGGATACGTAGCCATCATATCTGCCAGCTCGTCTATGATTATTACCAGATAGGGCATGGAATTATAACTGCCGTATTTTTCATGATAAGAAAGAATGTCACGCACGCCGGCCTTAAGCAATTCTTCATATCTTCTTTCCATTTCTTTGCATGACCACTTCAATGCCACAATTGCCTTTTTGGTGTCAGTGATAACAGGAGTGAGTAAATGGGGAATTTTATTATATACAGTGAGTTCAACACGTTTGGGGTCAATCATTATAAAGCGCATGGATTCCGGAGAATTGTGATAAAGCAAACTCATTGCCAAAGAATGTATAAATATTGATTTTCCGGAACCAGTTGCTCCTGCCACAAGAATATGGGGCATCTTGGCAAGATTGGCGAAAACAGCTCTGCCTGTTACGTCTTTGCCCATGGCAATAAGAAGCGGGTGCAAAGATTTCTGGTATGTCTCTTCGGAAAAGAGACTGGCCAAACCGACAACAGTTTTATTACTGTTGGGAATTTCAATGCCCACCAAAGATTTCCCTGGTATTGGAGCTTCTATTCTAAGAGGATATGCGGCAAGGGCCAGTGAAAGGTCATTTTGTAATGCTGTGATGCGCGAGAGTTTTACGCCCTCAGCCGGCTTAAAAGTGTATTGGGTGACAGAGGGGCCGATATTGATTTCGTCCATTTCAACATCAATGCCAAAATTCTGAAGTGTTCTTTTGATAATATTGGCATTGGCCTTGATATCTCCGCTAGACGGTTTGCCCTTGTCGCTTTCAAGCAGTTCCAACGGGGGAGGAATAAACTGGGTTGGAATCTTTTTAAATTCCCTTATGGGTTTTTCTTTTATATTTATATTTTTTTCTGTTTTTTCTTCTTTTTTCTTTTCTGTCGTCTGAATGATCGGTTCAGATATTTTTGGCTCTATTTCTTCCATTTCTTTCTTGATTTCTTTTTCGTTTTTTATCTCCCCTTCTTTCTTTTTAAATTTTATTCTGAAGGGCTTATTAAATATGATCAAAAAAGATATTATAAAAAGAGCCACAAGAATTATTAAACTTATCCAAAAATCAAAAAGTTTTAACAACGGCCAAGCCACAAAATAGCCGAAGTATCCGCCAGTTTTATCCCCCATGATTACCTCCGCTCCTCCCAAAGTGCTGATTAAAAACAAAAGTCCGCCTATAATCGTATGGCTTAAAAAATTCGGTCTGATGGAAATGATAAGAGAGACAGTGGATATAAAAAACATAATTGGCAAAAGAAAGAATCCTGCGCCAAACAGTAATTCTAAAATTTTATATGCAGTATTACCGGCAATGCCAGCCCGGCTGAAATAGGCAAATGTGAATAAAAGGCCTAAGACAAAGAAAATAACAGCAAGAATTGAATGTTTAGTTTCATCTGTCAACCCCTCGTGCCATTTTTTTGAAGGCTTGTCTTTATTTTTTTTACGAGCCATTGTCTTAATTATACAATAAAAAATTAAAAGCACTAAATCCTAAGCACTAAATTCTAAATTTTAATTATTTTTAATTGTTTAGGATTTAGAATTTATGATTTAGAATTCCCGATTTTACTTGTCTTTTATATTTATGTCCGTTATAATCTTTGTAATGGACACGAAAGGAGACATATTGGACAAAATACAAAAATTAACCAGTGCTCTTTACAGGGTGACTGATCTTTTATCTGATAAAGAACCCCTTAAGTGGATATTGCGCGACAAAAGTTTGAAAATATACAATAATCTGCTTTCTTTATTATTGTCAGAAGATGATGTAAGGGACAAAAATGAACTTTTAAACAAAACCATGAATTCTTTGTCTCAAGTAATTAACCTTTTGGGATTGGCTTCTGACGGTACTAGTATTTCAAGTATTAACTTTAAGATTTTAGAAAAAGAATATAACAATTTGAAATCTTTTGTTGAAGGTAAAAGAGGCGATATTGTTTCAGAACAAAAACTTTTGGCTGGTTTTACTGAAGAAAAGAAAGATAGCAAAAATTATATAAGACATTCTATAGGACATGATAATAAAAGACAAAATAATAACGGCAGTGATGAAAGAAAGGGAAAAATTATAAATATACTTAAAAATCAAGGTTCAAAGACAATAAGCGAAATATCATCAAATTTTCAGGGAATATCCGAAAAGACCATTCAAAGAGATCTTATATATCTTGCCAAAAACAATAAAGTAAAGACAGAAGGAGAGAGGCGGTGGCGCAAATACATATATATTGAGGTGAATAATCCAGCTTCTTGACTTTTTGGGCCCGAAATACTATTCTTATCTATATAATAAGGTATTAGTTATCCACATTTATTTTTTACCTTTTCTGAAGCCATATTATAATAATATTGATGCAGAGATAACTGGCTGTATGTATTTTTACTGATACAGCAGAGCTCTCGGACTTTAAAAATTGCAAATCGAAATTTAGAAACATTATTATTAGTAGTTAGTAAATAGAGTATTATTAGTAGTTAGTAAATTGTGCGAGGACCTGGTTTAAGTCGAAACCAAAATAAACCCCGCACAAAAATTAAAAGCAAATTAATTATGAGTAAAATTAGCAAAACAACTTCAGTTATAGTTGGCGTGGCAACAGCTGTCTGGCTTTCAGGCGCTGTTATGTTAATGCCTATGGCTGCAAGTGCTGCTGCTTTGACACAGGCGCAGATTGATGCAATCATTTTATTGCTTCAATCTTTCGGAGCTGACGCAACAACGATCAGCAATGTCCAAGCGTCTTTGACAGGCGGCACGCCATCTGGTACAACAGGCGGTTCAATATCCGGCCTTAATTTTACCAGCCTTCTTAAACAGGGAAGCACAGGAACCGAAGTGAAGAATCTTCAGAAAGTTTTAAACTCTGATTCAGCCACCCAGGTTTCTGCAACCGGAGCAGGTTCTCCTGGAAGCGAGTCAACTTACTTTGGCACAAAAACCAAAGCAGCTGTTATCAAATTCCAGGCGAAATACGGACTTGTTGCTGATGGTATTGTCGGTGCCAACACAAGAGCAAAGCTCAATGCTTTGACAGGCGGCACTGGCGGAACAGGTGGAACAGGAGGAGTAGTCACACCCCCGGGAACGGGAGTATCTGTTTCTTCTCCGACCCAACCAGCAGCAGGCATTGCAGTTGAAGGCGCAGCGAGGATTCCTTTTACTAAAGTAACTTTTACCGCCAGCAACGACGGAGCAGTTACTATCAACAGTATTCAGGTTGAGAGAACAGGTCTTGCCAATGACGCTGTCTTTTCCGGAGTCGTTCTTTTGGACGAAAACGGATTACAGCTTGGCATTGAAAAGACTTTCAATTCTGACCACAAATTGACAGTGGGAGAGGCATTCACGGTTCCGGCTGGCCAGTCAAGAACAATGACCATTGCCGGAAATATGCTGACCGGATCAACCGCGCTTGACACCTACGCCGGACAGGTTGCTTACCTTTCTGTTGTGGGAATTAACACTTCAGCAGCAGTCAGCGGTACGCTTCCAATCACTGGCGCGTCAATGACCATTAACGCCACTCTGACAATCGGCAGTGTTACTGCCGCAAGAGGTCTTACTGACCCTGGAGCAAATCAGGCATCAAAAGAAATCGGAGCAACAGGATACACTTTCTCTGCAATCAGATTAACAGCTGGTTCAGCAGAGGATGTCAGAGTTAAATCAATTAGATGGAACCAGGCAGGTTCTGCGGCCGCGGGAGACTTGGCAAATATCAAGACTTATGTTAGCGGTGTTGCCTATGACACAGTTGTTTCCTCTGACGGAAAATACTACACTTCCACATTTGGAAACGGTATTGTTGTCACCAAAGGAAACAACATAGAACTTTCCGTTAAGGGCGACATTGCCGGCGGTTCTGCAAGAACAATAGAATTTGACGTTTACAAAAACACAGACATATATGTTGTAGGCGAGACCTACGGATTCGGCATTACGCCTCCGGTTGGTTCAGCCACTGCAACAGCTAGTGCGAGAGGAGTTTTTCAGGCAACGAATCCATGGTACGCAGCTTGGATCGTTACGGTTTCTAATGGAACCTTGAATGTTGAGAAAGCATCAACTGTTGCAGCTGCGAACATTGCCGAAAATGTTTCCAGTCAGGTTTTGGGTGGATTCACAGTTGAAGCCAAGGGAGAGGCAATCTCAGTTGGCAGAATGGTCTTCCGTATGAGCAAATGGACAGGTGCCGGTTCTGCCAGCACGCAGGATATCACCAACATCACTTTGTCTGATGAAAACGGCAATGTCGTTGCCGGACCGGTTGACATTGCGGCTTCTGCAGCCACAGTAACCTTTACTGACACTGTTACATTTGCAATCGGCAAAAAGACTTACATTTTGAAAGGTAAACTGGGAACAGACTTTTCCAACAATGACACAATTGCCGCGTCAACCACTCCGTATTCGGATTGGACAACTGTTACCGGTCAGACAACCGGCAATACGATTTATCCGACTCCGAACTCATCAATTACCGGCAATACAATGACCCTCAAAACAACAGCATTAACCATTACAGTTTCTCCGGACCCGGTTGCGCAGACAGTGGTTGGAGGTGGAAAATTCACCTTTGCCAACTACCAGTTTGACGCCACAGCCTCTGGCGAAGATGTCCGAATGGTTAATATTCCGTTGGCTTATTACACGCAATACGCTGCAACCAACCTGACAACTTGTCAGTTGTTTGACGGCGCAACAGTGCTTAACACGGGTTCAAACATTAAAAACCCCTCAGCCATCAGCTCTTCAACGGTATTTACCTTTGACGGAAGCGGATTGGTTATTCCCAAGGGCACTGTCAAAACAATATCGCTTCAGTGCAACAGTGCGGCCACTTCAACAGCCACCTATCTATGGGGTATTGATGCTGATGCAACTTGGACAGACCTTGCAGCCGGTATGACATCAGGTCAGTCATTTACACCGACTGTTTCTGCAGACAACGGCGGTCAGTTAATAACCTTGTCAACAGGCGGAACATTGACTGTTGCTTTGGATAACAGCAGCCCGTCTTACAAGATTGCGGCAGCCGGTTCAACAGGCAACACAGTTTCTGTTCTTAAATTCCATGCGGCAAACGAGGCTGTCAGCTTGCAGAAAGTTTCTCTGATGCTTAGCAGCGCAGCTTCCAACTCTCCGCAGGATCTCACTCAGGTAACTCTGTGGGACGGTTCAACGCAGGTTGGTACAGCAATCTTTACAAGCACTAATTACGCAACTTCAACTTTGACAACTCCAGTTCTTATTCCAAAGGATGGAGACAAGGTTTTGACAGTTAAAGTTGATTTGGCCAACATTGGCACATCATTGCCAGGCACAGAAGGAGCTTTGGTTAAGGTTGATTACAACGATGATGACTCAACAGGCACCAGCGGTACCGGCCAGAATTCCGGCACAACTGTTGACAGAACTTCAAGCGCCTCTACTGCCAGCAACGGTATAAGGGTCTTCAAGTCCTACCCGACATTTGCCCAGATTCCTCTCACTACAAACGAGAAGGTATTGGCAACCGGTACTTACTTGCCTCTATACAAGTTCAGCGTTACAGCCAGTCCGGCAAGCGCTAACGGAATTGGACTTCATGCGTTCAATATCAACATTGCCACTGCTACGGCGTCATCAGTCGGCGGAACAACAACAGTTACCAACATAAGAGTATATGCCTACACTGATTCTGGTTTTTCATCAGTAGTCGGACAGGGCTTTACCAACGGTATTGTTGCTTCAACAACTGACACGCTCGCAGGCGGACTTGTCAGCAGCGGCAATACAGTTGCCACGACAACCAATGCTAATGGCACCGCAACTATTGTTCAGATCCCGGCTGGTTCGACAATTTACTTTAAGGTGACTGGAGACATAACCTTTACAACAGGAACCAGTCCTTCAGGATGGGTAAGAACATACATTGCCGGCGATGCAGCTTATCCTGCTCCTGCTGGAGTCACAATTGAGGTAAGTACAGCTAATGCTGTTAGCGGCAGCAAGGTTCTCTGGACACCGAACGCAACCACGACATCAGGTACTGGCAATCAGGATTGGACAAACGGCTACAATGTTTCTGGAATCCCATCAAGCGGTATGAACTCGGAAATGATCTCGAAATAAAAATCTAACATCTTGTGAGTGTTAGTTCCGCCAAAGGGCGGACAAGTAAAACCCTCGGTTTCGGCCGGGGGTTTTGCTTTTTGCCAAATTTTTGATAATATAAAAAACATGAAAAATAAAATTATACTAATCGCAGTTATTGTTTTAATTTTGGTTGGAGGAGCAGGTTATTATTTTTGGAATAAACAGGCACAGCAAAAAATTAATACAGAAGAAAATTCCAATACTATTCCGCAAAATCAAAATGCCACAACAACAGAAAGTTTTGATTCTTTACTTCAGTCTGGGATTTATAAAAAAAGGGACGGTGATTATCTCGGCGCCAAAAACGACTGGGAGGCAGCAGCCCGGCTTAATCCGTTCAGCTCAACGCCCTTAAATAATTTGGGTGACCTCTATGCCTATTATCTTAAAGACAACCAAAAGGCAGAGTATTATTTTAAATTAGCAGTTGAAAAAGAGCCGAACATGGTTTACATCTTTCGCAGTTTTTACGAATTTTACAAATATGTGCTCAAAGACGACATTAAGGCAAAAGCAGTATTGCAGGAAGGGATAAAAAATAATCCAGACACATCGCAGGATTTAAAATATCTGCTTGATAACTACTAAAATGCTATAATTAATTTATGTTTGACAGAATGTTTTTTAAGACAACTTTAATTTTTATTTTTATAATAGTCATGGCCCTGATTGTGGTTTATATATGTGGATATTTCAAGGGTTAGATGCTATAATTTAAAAACTATGTGGAGAAATTGGTTATTGGGAATTTTGGGCGTCTGGCTGGTTGTTTTGGCCTTTTTGGGTCTGCCCTCAACTGTCCAAAGAATTCTGATTATTATGACCGGACTTTTTATTGCTGTGTTCTGTTTTTGGAAGGCGGTTAGTGAAAAAATAGAGAGAGGTGAACCGAAACAACCACAGCAATGAGCCCCGTTAAAAAATATTTTATTGTTTCAGCTGTTTTTATAGTCTTTGGCATAGGCGCGTTTTTAAAAATTCCCCAGTTAAATTATTTTTATTTGAGCGAAAAAACAGAAGGGCAAGTAAAAAAAGAAGAAGTATATAAACCAGTACACCTTAAAACACCTGAGCCGGTGCGCGGAATTTATATGACAAGTTATGTGGCTGGCACAAAAGACTGGCGCGAGAAGCTTGCTAACTTGATAGACACAACAGAACTTAACGCAGTTGTCATTGATATTAAAGATTATACGGGCAGAATTTCTTACGCGCCGGATGACCCTGTGCTTAAGGCAATTGGTTCAGCTCAAAACCGTATTCCGGATATCAAAAATTTTATAAATTATCTTCACTCAAAAAATATTTATGTTATCGGCAGAATATCTGTTTTTCAGGACTCTTATTTTGTAAAATTACATCCGGAACTGGCTGTTAAAAATAAGGCAGGCACAGCAGTTTGGAAAGACAAAAAAGGCATCTCCTGGCTGAGTGCTTGTTCAAAAGAAGTTTGGGATTATACGGTGAGTATTTCAAAAGACGCCGAGTATCAGGGTTTTGACGAGCTTAATTTTGATTATATCCGTTTTCCCTCTGACGGAAACATGAAAGACATTAGTTATCCGTTTTGCGGAACAACAGTGAATAAATCAGAGGCAATGGAAAATTTTTTCGCGTATTTAAGCGCGGAACTTAATGCAATTAACATACCCATTTCTGCTGATCTTTTTGGCATGACAACAACAAATACAGACGACCTCAACATCGGCCAGGTTTTAGAAAAAACAGAGCCATATTTTGATTATATCTGCCCCATGGTTTATCCGTCGCATTATCCGGCAACTTATAACGGATATAAAAATCCCGCTGACCATCCCTATGAAATAATTAAATTGGCAATGGATACCGCTTCGCAAAGATTACTGGCCGCGAGTTCAACACCCAGCAAATTAAGGCCATGGCTTCAAGATTTTGATCTTGGTGCAACCTACACCGCGGAAATGATTCGCAAGGAAAAGCAGGCGGTTTATGACGCAGGATTAACCTCCTGGCTACTCTGGGATCCGGCCAACAAATACACCCCGGCCGCGCTGGATAAATAGCTGTTTCTATGCTATTGTTTAAAAAATGGCCATGGAATTGAATAAAAATATCAACTATTTTGCAAAAACTAATTTTCGCAATCAGGAGAAAGTTTTTGGCATCAAACGAGCTGACAGAAGCAAACACGTTTATATCATCGGCAAGACCGGCATGGGCAAGACAACGCTTGAAGAAAACATAGCCCTTCAAGATATTTTAAACGGCGAGGGCGTGGGTATTGTTGACCCGCACGGAGAGTTCGCTGAAAAAATGCTCAAGTTCGTGCCGGAAAGTAGAATTGACGATGTTCTTTATTTTGCCCCGCATGACATTGAATGGCCCATTGCCTTTAATGTCATGGAAAATGTTGACCCAACGCAACGCCACTTAATAGCCAACGGTTTACTTGGCGTATTCAAAAAAATCTGGCCTGATGTTTGGTCCCCGAGAATGGAATATATTCTTAACAACTGTATTCTGGCCTTGCTTGAATATCCAAACTCCACTTTGCTTGGCATAAACAGAATGCTTTCCGACAGAGATTACCGCAAAGATGTTGTTTCCAAAATCACAGACCCGGTTATCAAGGCCTTTTGGAATGACGAATTTGCAAAATATACGGACAGATATATGACAGAGGCAGGAGCAGCCATTCAGAACAAAGTCGGCCAATTCATCTCCAATCCACTTATTAGAAATATCATCGGCCAACCCAAATCCGCCTTTGATATCCGCGACATCATGGACAAGAAAAAAATTTTAATAATGAATTTGTCCAAGGGCAGAATAGGCGAGGAGAATTCCCGGCTCATTGGAGCCATGCTCATCACAAAAATTTATCTGGCTGCCATGAGCAGAGTTGATGCGCCGGAGAGCGAACGTTCTGATTTTTATCTTATTGTTGACGAGTTCCAGAATTTTGCCACAGAATCGTTCAGGGATATTCTTTCAGAGGCGAGAAAATACCGTCTTAATTTAACTCTTGCGCACCAGTATGTGGCGCAGATGGATGAGACAGTGCGGGATGCTGTTTTTGGCAATGTGGGCACCATCATATCATTCAGAGTCGGCGCCTATGATGCCGAGCTTTTGGAAAAAGAATTTGAGCCCGATTTTACTGTGCAGGATATTGTCAATCTCGGTTTTGCCAATATTTATCTGCGTTTGATGATAGACGGCGTTGCCTCGCGTCCCTTTTCCGCCACAACGCTTCCGCCCATTAAAGTTGAGGAAAATTCTCATATTGAGAAAATAATTGAGGCTTCGCGCAAAAAATATTCCACGGTCAGAAGCGAGGTGGAAAAGCAAATTGCCAGCTGGCACAGTCCGGTCATAAGCATGCAAGCGGAAACAGTTAAAAGGGAAAATTTTGCAGTAAAAGAAAAAACAATTTCTCTAAAAGATTTGCAAACCTCCAAACCGATTCCCAGACACGGTCCGAAAATAGACGAACTGCGCGAGGTTTTGAAAGAAATAAAGAAATCCGCCTCATCGGCGGACGCCTCGTCGGCGGACTCGCCGGAGAGGCGAGGAGATAACAACAATCAGAAATCCCGCCAAGGGCGAGGCCTCGCCTCGCGGCGAAGCGGGTCGCCAGGGGCGGCAGGCATACTCAGACCCGGCGAAAAAGTAAAATTTGAATAAAAAAGCTCCTTATTTTAAGCCACAATTTTGTGCTTGACTTTTTAATTTGTTGGGTGTACAATATAAACAGAACTTGAACTTTTCATAACGGCCTAATAAGGCAGAAAGAGGAATGTCATGGGTCAGCCAAATGTTGGTCAAGCCCTGCAATTGATGTCGGTGTTGGCGAACAACACCGATTGGTCGCAGTTTTCAGCCGAATCCCTGCAAACAATCATTAACCGTCCGCAGGAGTCCGGCGCCCAATTCACCACCTTTCTCAAGAACGGCGCACGGGTCATCATCGGCGAACCAAAGGTCATTCCGAT